>JACZVF010000066.1 GCA_022572805.1 Chloroflexota bacterium | reverse complement strand
GCAGGTGCTGCGGACCGAATGGGCGCGACCCAGAACAATTGAAAATATCGACTTGAAAGGGGCAGCAATGATTGTAGGGCGTGGCAGGCCTCGGAGCAAGTCCGCGTTCGGTGTATCGGGGACATCTAGCCTAAGCGTTCACGAATAAGGCGACTTTTGGTGAGAACGCCGCCGTAGAGGCACGCATGATTTCTGACGCAAATGCCAAAAACGGCGATGCTCAGCCCAGGGCCTGCCAGTAGCGCCGCCCCTCCAGGCGGACCAGCCGCCCGAATCCTGGCGCTGGGTAATGCCCGGAAATCAGCAGCGCGTCGTCTTTCTCGATGCGGTCCATTAGCTCACGGCGAGTCTCAGCCGACTGCTCCGGCTTGGAATCGGCGCGGGGACTCCAGTGAGTCTCCTGGGCCTGCGCGGGCACGTGGGAGGCGTCGCCCATGATGATGCCCTTTTCCCCCTTGGACGAGATTAGCAGGCTGGTGTGTCCCGGCGTATGGCCCGGAGTTGGCAACGCGGTCAGCTCGCTGGTCAGCGTCTGCTCCCCATCCATCAGCTCCAGCAGACCAAGCTCCTGTAGGGGTATCACCTGCTCCTGGATGTAGGCAAACCGCTCCATCCCGGCGCGGCGGGTGAAAAGGCGCCAGTCGGCATTGGGAACGCAGTACTTTGCTTTGGGAAACGTAGGCCTCCAGCCATCACCGTCCGGCGTGAAGTTCCAGCCAACGTGGTCCCGGTGCAGATGCGTGATCATGACTATATCCACATCGTCGGGGTTAATGCCTTTGGCCCGAAAAACGTCGGGCAACAGGCCCGTCTCCAGGGCATCCAGATCGTATGATTTCAGGCCCAGGCCGGTATCCACCAGCACGGTCTTGCCGTCGCTGCGCAGTAGGAAACAGCCCATGTTCATGAGGATATCGCCCTGTGGCGTCAGGTCCTCGCGATAGGGCTCCCACAGGTCTGCTTCCACATCCGGGAAGAAATCGGAAGGCGCGAAGCGCAGGCGTCCATCAGACAACGAAGCGATTTCCACGTTGCCTATCGTGGTCTTGTAATCGGGCATATGCCGCATCCTCAATTGAGCGTGAAAAGATCAGGCTGTGACAGTGCGATGGTAGTGGGGAACGACCTCCCGGCCTAGAATCTCCAACTGCTCTTGGACTAGCTCAGGGGGGCAGGCAGGCCGGACTACGAACTTTCCAGCACCTGCCTCAATGTAGCTGTCTATGACCTCTCGGACCATTTCCGGCGTTCCGAAGGCCGAGAACTCCCGCCAGTGCGCGTCCTCCCTCCGGCGCAGCATGTAGGGCTCCGCAAGGCGCTCTCCCTCCTCAGGCGTGTCTGCGAAGCAAACGCTGAACAGGATTCCGTAGTGGTCGTCCTCGATGTCGTTGCCGTACTCCCGCGCCATCGTCTTGATCTTCTTGATGCCTTCCCCGACTTCAGTCGGGGTGGCCTGGGACACTAACCAGCCGTCGCCGATTCTGGCTGTGCGGCGCAACGCCGGTTCGCTGCGGCCGCCTATCCATATTGGGGGCATCCCATCGGGAGGAAAGACAGGCTTGGGCTGAATCGTGACGTCGTTCAACGTAAAGTGCTTGCCGTGATGCGTCACGTGGTCCTGCGACCAGAGCTTGCGCATCACCTCGATGGCCTCTTCAGTCCGGCTGACACGCTGGGAGCGCTTTGTGCCGCACGCCTCGTATTCGGCAAGGTCGTCGGCGCCAAGGCCCACGGCCGGCAGCGTGCGCCCGCCGGACAGGAAGTCAAGGGTGGCGATCTCCTTGGCAAGCACGGTTGGGTTTCTCAAAGGGAGGGCGAATACGCTGGTGCCGAACTTGAGCTTTTTCGTGCGGCCGGCAATGAAGGACATGGCCACCACCACTTCCAAGTTCAGCGCGGTGGAGACGACTCTGTCGCTAAACCAGATGGAGTCTATATCCAGGTCCTCGCAGGTGTCGGTGTAGTTCCAGAGCAGCTCGGGGTCTGGCTCCGGGAAGGGCCATCCGCCGAAACCAACGCCAATTTTGACAGACATGTGCAGTCCTCATTTCGGGATTCTCTAGATTATGGGGTTTAGGCTGAGTGTAGCCCCGGGGCCGGCTTACTGCAAGATGTGCATGCTACTCCCTGAATCTTCGGAGGCTGAAGTGCTCTATAAGTTCCGGCTCTTTGCCTGCAACGTAATCGGCAATCAATTTGCCCGTGATTGGGCTGAGCAGGATGCCGTTCCGATAATGGCCGGTGGCGACAAGCAGGCCGTCCCATCCGGGCACCGGGCCCATCATAGGTGCATCGTCAGGGGAACCGGGCCGCAGTCCGGCCAGGGCCCAGTTGAGCCTGGCGTCTCGCAGCGACGGTACCAGACTGGTGACAATAGCGAGGATTTCCTGCACCGCGCCCGCTGTTACCCGGCAGTCGAATCCCGCCTCCTCGACGGTTACGCCGGCAATTACGGAGCCGTCCGCCCTGGGCACCAGCATGCCCAACGAGCCGTGGATGACGCTGCGAAAGCTGCGCCCCACCGGCTGCAAGTTCAGGTTGAGTCCCCTGACGGGCCTGACGGGGATATCGCCGCCGACGCCTTCGGCCAGGGCGCGAGTCCAAGGCCCGGCCGCCATGATGATGTTATCGGCGTAGACCTCGTCGTCCGACAGCCGAACGCCCGTGATTTGCAGCCCGCTGCGCACCAGTCCGACGACCTCGGTGGACTGTAAGATCCGTGCCCCTTGCCACTCGGCAGAGCGGGCAAACGCCAGGCTGAGCCGCTGGTTGTTGACTCGGCATACCTCCGGCATGTAAAAGCCCCCCAGAATCTCCGGTCCGACCTGGGGCTCGTAATCGTGAAGCGAGTCGAAATCCATCCAGCGAGCGTTGCCGCCGGCCTCCGCCACCTTCATGGCCAGGTCCTGGTATTCACCAGCCTCATCCTCCGCCATGGCCAGGCCCAACTCGCCACACCGCGCAAACTCGATGTCCACCCCGCAGGTCTCCTGTAGCTCCTGCTGCAGGTCGGGGAACATGCCGAGGCTCTCGACCGACATGCGTGAGTACGGGTCTCCGGACTTAAAGAGGGGGGTCGAAAGAACGCCCGAGGCCGCGTTGGAGGCCTCCATGCCGATCTGTCCTCGCTCCAGAAGTGTGACCTTAATCCCGGCCTTGGACAGGTAGTAGGCTATGGAGCAGCCTATAACGCCGCCGCCTATGACGATCGCATCACTGCTTTTCATGGCGACTCATACATTTCGCATTTCCCGGACCTTCGCCTCATGCATATCCAATAACTACTCTTCCCTTAGCGGTAACGTCGCGGGCAGCACGGGCTTCCTTCCATCTACGAGGTAATCCGCCACCTGGTGGAAGTCGACGAACGTCAGATCAGGCTGGAAGGGCGTCTCCTCCGTGGGAAGGCCGTACCTGTTTACGTAGGCAGCGCGGTAGCCGCACGCCCTGGCGCCCATGAGGTCGAAGGAGTGAGACGCCACCATCATTATCTCGCCGGGCTCAGCATGTAGAATTCGCGCCGCCTTGCGGTAAACGCCCGGGTGTGGCTTGAAGTGGCCCGCTTCCTCCACCGAGATAATGGCGTCGAAGTCGAACTTGATTCGGTTCTTGGCCAAATGCTCCAGGTACCACGGCTCGCCGTTGGACAGGCCCACGAGACGATATTTGCCTTTAAGCCGGTTGAGGCCCTGTACGGCGTCGTCAAAGGGGTCGAGCTCCTGCCAAACCTTCATGAACTCGTCGGCCTCCGCCATGGTGAACCGCACGTGGTTGGAGCGAAGGACGTACAGGAAGGCGTACCGGCAGACCGTCAGGTAGCCGGAATGGCCCATGTCGAGAATGGTGTCCTGATACTGCTCGATGCGCTGCCGAGCCCTCCACTGGTTCCAGAAGTCCGGACCACTTACGTCCGCGTTCCTCGCGCTCAGGAATTCGCTGATGTGCGGGGTCAGGCTCCCGGCCAGGTCCAGCACGGTCCCGAACAGGTCGAAGGTCAGGGTGTTCACCATGTCCAGGGGGTTATCGTCTGGCGGGTCATCGATCATGCGGAGACTCCTCGGGAAATTCCTGGGACATGGTAATCCATTTGGAAGCCACGTTGCAGGCGAGCTTTCGCCTACGAGAAAAAGGCCCCATTTAACGGCGGAATTGTAATCGGAGAGGCGTTGTACGTTGTCCGAACGGAGTCGGTCAACTACAAGATAACAGACCGCTTACACCTCGTTGAAGCGCCGGAGACGAAATCCGCAGCAAACATAGGACGTATTTACTAGACGTCCCCCCGCGCTCAACTATCCGGATTATTCAGCTTTCGCCGCAGGGGGTTAGTCGTCCCCCTGGGCTACGGCCACTCTGGTCAGCCCCATCTCTTCGGCCCGTCGGAGGACGATGGCCTGCTTTTCCTTGCTGAGAGGCCGGCCCGGCGCCCTGGGGTCGCCGCAGTCGATGCCGAGCCTCTCGCTCAGAATTACCTTGGCCGTTGCGTGAAGTCCAAACTCCCGCACCAGCATGGTAGCTTCGCTGGCCCTGTCCTGAGCAACCTCGGCGCGCTTGATGTCGCCTGCGTTATACGCATCCCAGATTTCCAGCCAAAGCTCCGGAGCAAAGTTGGGCGGACCGTCCACACAACCTATGGCGCCTATGGTCAACGCGGGCAGCATGAGCAGGCTGCTGCCGATGAAGCAGTCCAGACCCATGTGCGCAAATTCCCGCACATTGGGGAACGAGGGCGCCGAGTGCTTCAGGCCCTTTAGCTGAGGCACGGCATCCTGGATCTTCTGCATAAGCTCCGGTGTAATCTCGACGCCGGTGGATTGCGGCAGGTTGTAAACGAAAAGAGGCAAGTCGGCCGCGGCGGCGACGGCCCTGTAGTGCTCCACAATGGCCTCGTCGGTCTGCCGATAGAAGAACGGCGGCACGCAGCAAATAGCCTCAACCCCAGCCCTAGCCGCGTTTTCAGCCAACGCGATCGCCCGTTCCGTCGTCGCGGCGCCTACGTGCATGATGTTCTTGATCCGGCCTCGAGACTGGTCTGCCGCGATCTCGGCTATGCGCATGTTTTCGTCATCGTCCAGCAGCACGCTTTCGCCGGTGCCGCCGGCCACCCAGAAACCGTGAACGCCCGCCTGAATGTTGAACTCCATCACCTCTCGAAAGGCCGCCTCATTGAGCTTGCCGGTATCCCTGCTCATAGGTGTGATTATCGCCGGAAACAGTCCTTCAAAATCCGCCATGTCGTCCTCCCGTACATTAATATACCGATTCTGGTTCAACCGCAGGCGCCATTCTATCATGATGCTTGGCGAAGATTGTAACCACGAACGAGCAAGACAAAAAGGGAGGATGTTCGTTCGCTCCAAACAAGTCAAAATGGTGGAGTTGTTGGGGGATTTCGGACCCCGCATTGGCAAGCCTTAAGACCATAAGTCATGTCTGTCGTGATAATAATGTTGTATATGCCGGAGAAAGGCACCGGCGTCAAGGCACCGCTATCAGTGCCGTGGGCTAAACATCTACAGATATCGGAAAAGCAGACTAAGACACTATCTTAAGAATGTTACGGGGGAGTCCAGAGGGGCTTTCCCCCTCCGGCAGAGGGCCTGGGGATGTTCCCCAGGAACAAGAGCGCCCAGGGTGGGCGGGAACAAGGCATCCGCCTTTTTGAGATAGTTACTAAAGGGGCCCGCTCATCACGTAGTGAGCAGGCCCCTTTAGACAAACCGTATTTAGCTGAGTTACGCCTTAACCCTCGTCCGAGAACAGGTGACAGACTACCTTGTGTCCCGCGACTGGGTGGGTAATTACCGGCGACGTACCGGCGCATGGCTCAAACGCCTGCATGCAGCGGGGATGAAAGTGGCATCCTGATGGAGGGTCCACTGGCGAGGGGACCTCGCCTGTAAGAATTATCTCCTCGTGCTCTATGTCCGGATGAGACGGTAAAGCCGCCGACATCAAAGCTTTGGTGTAAGGGTGCAGAGGATTATCGAATAGCTCTTCAGTCTCCGCCTCCTCCACGATTCTACCCAGGTACATCACACCCACCTTATCGCACATGTACCGCACTGTAGCCAGGTGATGTGCAATCATGAGATAGGTGAGTTTATGTTCCTCCTGTAGGTCCTCCAACAGGTTCATAATCTGGGCGCGAATGGAAACGTCCAGGGCCGATACAGGCTCGTCCAAGACGATTAACCGCGGGTTAAGTGCCAGGGCGCGGGCCACGCCGATTCTCTGTCGCTGGCCTCCGCTGAACTCGTGGGGAAACAGGTTTGCCTGTGCTGGCTGAAGGCCCACCTCTACCAGAAGGCCTTCCACACGGGACTTTATTTCACCTTTGGTCATGGTGCTGTTTACTTCCAAAGGCTCACCAATAATTCCGCTCACCCTCATCCGTGGATTCAGCGACGCCCACGGGTCTTGGAAGACAGCCTGTACGCTGGCCTTGTAGACTCTGCGATCCTCTTTGTTGAGGTCCAGCGCGTTCATGCCGTCAAAAACAATCTCGCCTTCGGTGGGTTCCTCTAGAAGAAGCACCATTTTGGCGGTGGTCGTCTTGCCGCAGCCCGACTCCCCCACCAGTCCGTAGGTCGTGCCCTCTTCGATCTCCAGATCGATTCCGTCCACGGCCTTCAGCCAGGTCTTGCTTCTGCCAAACAGGCTGGAGGCAACCGCGAAGTGCTTTTTCAGGCCCTTTATTTGCAGAAGTGGATTACCGTTCGAGGTGCTCAACATCTCTCCTCTTAGTCACTATCTTAAAATCGTCATGGGGGAGTCCAGAGGGGCTTTCCCGCTCCGGCAGAAGGCCTGGGGGATGTGCCCCCAGGAACAGGAGTTCCCAGGTTGGGTGGGCGGGAACAAGGCATCCGCCTTTTTGAGATAGTTACTTAATCATCTGCCTCAGTCGTAGTAGTTGGGGCCGCGCTTGTACTCGCCCCACCGCCCGCTGCTACCGGCTTAGCTCCCTCACCCTCTCGGAGCCAGCATGCTGATAGCTGACCGTCGCCCACTTCAAATACGGGTGGATACTCCTCGTGACACTTATCGAATGCATAGGGGCACCTGGGAGCAAAAGCGCAGGCGTTCGGGAGGTCCCATAATACCGGTGGCTGTCCAGGGATGGCGTACAGCCTCTTTGCCTTCTCTTCCATCTTCGGAACAGCCGTTATCAGCGCTTCGGTGTACGGATGCGATGGGTTGTTGAAGATCTGCCTCACGTTGCCCTGTTCCACGATCTTGCCCGCGTACATAACAGCAACGCGGTCGCACATCTTCGCAACGATCCCAAAATCGTGCGTGATGAAGATGATGCCCACTCCAGTCTCTTCCTGAAGGTCTCTGAGAAGCCGCAGGTACTGGGCCTGAATGGTGGCATCGAGGGAGGTTGTGGGTTCGTCGGCAATGAGGACTTCCGGGTCACACGAGATTCCGATCGCACCGACCACGCGCTGCCTCATTCCACCGCTAAGCTGGTGCGGGTAATCTCGAATGCGGATTTCCGGCGCGGGAATCCTGACCTTGCGCAGCATATCCACGACGCTGTCCTTAAGAGTCTGCCCGCGCAGGTGCTTGTGAATTTTCAACGCCTCGCCAACCTGGTTTTCGATATCGAACACGGGGTTGAGGGCTGTCATCGGGTCCTGCAGAACCATCGCGATTCTGTTGCCCCGGACCTTCACCATCTCCCTTTCGTTAAACTGAAGAATGTCCTCGCCCATCAGTTTGACCTGTCCGCCCACGATGTGCCCAGGAGGCGACGGAACCAGGCGCGTTATCGATAGGGCCGTCACGGACTTGCCGGAGCCGGATTCCCCTACTATGCCCAAGGTTTCACCTTTTCGAAGGTAGAAACTGAGACCGTCCACAGCCTTCACAACGCCCCATTTGGTCACGAAATAGGTGCGAAGGTCCTGTACCTCGAGGACTACTTCACCAATGCGGCTCGCGCTAGTCATCCTCTTGGACTCCTCTCAATGATTCAACCTTTGGTCTCATAAAGGGCCCGCAAACGGGGCCCAATTAAACAATTTTGGGCGTGGCCCGGAGACGCAGCCGGAATGCTCCTAAAATAAGTATCGCAACTATAGCTAATCTCCTCGAAAAACGCAACCCTCCATCTGATTAACTAGGGCTTAACAGGCTAATACAGGTGCAATTTAGACCCGCCCTTATACCTGTAAAGACACGTTCAGCAAAACTGAGACGTGCACTAAATCGCGCCCATTCCCGCGCATCGGGAGGGCTGGAATTCCTGCGGATTGCACGGAGTTCCAGCCCAAATCACTGGAAGCTGAGACTTCGGGGGGCAGAAATTGAATATCTCCGATAAGAGCGTGCTCTGCATCTAAACCGGACCGGACAACGCGCCTACATTATGAGTAGACCCTGGGGAGGAATTCGAGGTTATCACGCAAACGAATCGGGGGCCGTGACTGGAAGATTATCCCGACGGATAGGCGTTGGCCGAAGAGGTCAGAGGCAGGTAACCCGTCTGGCGGATGCGTTTACGTGAACGTGCCTGGGGAGCTACTGCGTGTTGGGACACTCACGCGAGGCAGGGCGATGCTGATCTGCCTCGGCGGTATAGAAAGGGTAGGCCGCGCGCGCCTTCGCCGCGAATTCTCGCCACGCCCGCAGTCCATGACCTGGCCTCCGGTCACGGACGAGATGCACATCATGACGACGGGCATCGCTGGACCGGGGGAGGACGCCTTTGGCATGGCGCTGTCCGAGATGATTCTCCGGCTTGAGGAGGACTACGGCTTCTCAAAACGGGACGCGCACCTGTTTCGGCCGGACATGGAAGGCCGGATGCGCTCAGTCCGTCAATCCACCCTTCAGCTACGCGGCCAAGATTGACCGGCGCTGCCTACCTCGACGACGGTAGCCTTCGGCGGCATCATGCCGGCGGCAAAGGCCAGGGGCGGCGCTACTGCGGGCCTGGGAAGAAGTCCGCGCCTTTCATCATCATGTCCTGCTGTTTCACGGCCAGACCGCGGACCCTGGGAAGGTAGTCGTTCGCCCAACGAGGATCATCGTGGACGGCGGCCCGGGCCTTCTCAAAGTGGGCGTAGTCTCTGTAAGCCCAGATGTGCACGATGCGGTGCTGGGGACCGACATCGGTGTAATACCACCCCGCCAGCTTGATGCCCTGGTCCTCCCGGATCTTTAACGCGACATCTTTCACGGCTTTCATGTACTCAGGCACGGACCCCGGCTTAAGATCGTAGACCCGCATGTTGTAAATCATGTTCAGCTCCTTAAAAATGGGACTGTTTTGCCGGCAGCGCAGGTCGTCAGCCATTCCGCACACAATCGGCACACAGCTCACCATACCGGCGCCCGGCCATGATGGCATATATTGGATGCATGTCAAGGTTAGAATTCCGTGACGGGTTTATATCTAATGTAGCTGCAATTACACCTAGCCTCCCAACTTAGGAGAAGTTTTATGAAAGCCCTCGTTTACCATGGAAACCGGGACCTCAGGCTGGAGTCTGTTCCCGATCCCCGACTGGGAAATGACGAGGTGACGATACACGTGGACTACTGCGGTATCTGCGCTACGGACATAGAAGAGTATTTATACGGCCCTATTTTCATGTCCGGTGACGAGCCTAATCCAGTCACCGGCAAAAAGATCCCGATAATCTCCGGACACGAAATCACCGGCTCCATTCACGATGTGGGGCGAGACGTGCACAACCTGGCTGTGGGGGACCGAGTTATCGTCAACGGCGTTCTTACCTGCAAGACCTGCTTCTGGTGTAAGAGGGGAGAGACTACGCAATGTCCGTCAATGGCAGCGGTGGGCTTCAACATCGACGGCGGACTGGCTGATTACATTTCGTGGCCTGCATCCCAGGTAATACGGCTGCCTTACAACGTTAGCTCCGAGCAGGCGGCGTTGGCCGAGCCCGCGTCTGTTGCGCTGCACGCGGTCCGCCGCAGTCGGCTTCAGCTTGGCGAAACTACGGCCGTCCTTGGCGTGGGCGCTGTCGGCATGCTCGTAATGCAGGCGGCCAAGGCCATTGGCGGCAAGGTGTTCGCCGTGGACAAGCGCAAGATGAGCCTGGACCTTGCGAAAACCCTTGGCGCCGACGCCGTTATCAACAGCGACGAGACCGACGCGGGGCAGGCGCTGCTGGACCTGACCGGAGGCGTGGGCCCCGACGTGGTCATAGACGCCGCCGGCGGCAAAGACACCCCTGAGCTTGCCATGAAGTGGGCGCGGCGGGGCGGGCGTGTCGTGCTGGTGGCAATCTACACCCAGCGGCCGGAGTTCGACTTCAACCGCGTGGTGAGCACCGAGGTCGAGGTCCTGGGCTCACTGGCCTACCAGCAGCGGGACATGGACGAAGTAGTCCGCATGCTGGCCAACGATTCGTTGAAGACGCTGCCCCTTATTTCGGACCGAATACGGTTGGATGAGGTCATCGACAAGGGCTTCGCCCGCATGCTGGCCCCCACCAAGGATGTTTTCAGGATTCTTGTGTCGCCTTCAGATTAGGCTTTTTCACTCCGCAGTCCCTTCGCCTTTCAGGCGTCCGAGCTTTGCGAATACAAAGGACCGCAGACCGGCGCGTCCATATTTCTACTGTCCGTAGGGAACAATCTGCCCCCAAGCAACGTCTCTATTCATGAGACAATTAATTTAGAACTTGTGGGGTACCAGATTGAACATCAAGAAGGGTTTCGTAGCAGCACTCCTATCAGGGGTTGCTTTGGTGGCAGCGGTCGCCTGCCAGGGCGCCACTCCCGCGGCATCTCCGTCGGGCTCTTCGCCGGCGGTTGCCACTCCGACGGCGCCTCCGGCCCAAAGCTTACCGCCCAAGCCCCCGGAGAGCCCGGTTGAAATAGAGATGGCCGAGGTTCCGGCCCCAATCGAGTCGGTGGAAATCAACGTAGCCGAGTCGTTTCCTCCCCAGTATTTCGTGGCCATCAAGTCGGGCTTGCCCAGCGGTTGCGCCGAGTTCAGGGGCTACGACGTATCCAGGGAGGGCAACACCGTCAATATCGAGGTCACGAACCTGGAGCCTGCCCCCGGTCAGCTAATACCGTGTACGGCCATCTACGGCTACCACGACACCAACATTAACCTTGGCAGCGACTTTACAGGCGGCGAGACCTACTCTGTCGTGGTGAACGGCCTTGTCACGGAGACCTTTGTCGCCCAAGGGGGCGGCACCGTTGGGGAAGACGGCGGCTCCCAGATATCCGCGCCAGCCCCTATAGAAGCCGTAGCGATTAACCTGGATAGCCAGGCCGGCCATGCTGAGCTGGTGGTAATCTCCGGCCTGCCTAATATGTGCTACGAGTCTGGAAGCGCCTCCTTGCTGCACGGCAGCGATGCGATCCGCGTGGAGGTTGCCATGGTCAGACCCGCCGACCTGAGCATAGCCTGCGCCGAGCGGTACAGGACCGTTGAGACCAGCCTGGCCCTGGAAATGACGATTGAGCCGTGCGAGAGCTATTCGGTGGTTGTTAACGGAGAGAGGTACTCGGTGCAGGCCATAGCGCCCAACGTGCGCTGCGCCGGTCCCGACCCCATTGGACAGCCACTCCCCGGCGGTCGGGACTACCCGACGGCGGTGGTCCCCGCACCCATCGAGAGCGTCGTCATCATATCGACCCGCTCACTGCCGCCGCAGTACGTCGTCAAGATCGTCTCCGGCCTGCCCAGCGGATGCGCCGAGTTCAACGACTACGATGTGACGCGTGAGGGTGATGACATTCGCATCTCGGTTACCAACCTGATGCCGGCGCCCGCATCACAGATCATGTGTACCCAGATATACGGCATCCACGATACCAGCGTGAACATCGGGAGCGACTTCGAGCGCGGCGTGAAGTACTCCGTCCTCGTTAACGATTACCCTGCCGAGACCTTCATAGGCGCAGGTGGACCGGTTCCAACTCGGCAACGGATCGATATTCCCATCGGCAAGTTGGTGGAGGTGGAAATAGACGGCCTAACTCTGGAGTTTCTCGAAGTGACCGAGGACTCCAGGTGCCCCGCCAATGTGGTTTGCGTATGGGCGGGCCAGGCGAAGGTGGTGATCGCAGCGATCGATGGCGGCCGGGACCTGGGTAAACACGAGCTTGTACTGGATCCTACGGGCGCCAATTCGAATGGCGTCGAGTTAGGCAAGTATTCGGTGGCTCTTGTGGCCCTGAACCCTTATCCAAGCGCCTCGTACTCTATCCCGAATTCTGACTACGTTGCCACTATATCCGTGTCGCCGCCCTCATCCGGCATCGAGAGGCCTGCCGGCCCAAAGGCCACGGTCCGGGCGGAGGCGGTTCCTAACGAACCCGGAGGCGTAATCCTGTTCGCCGATATAGTGGGCGGCTCCGACAACAACAAGGACCTGTACTGCGTGGGCACCGAGTGGCAGTTCGGAGACGGCAACGGCATGGCCATGATAGCTAGCTGCCTCCCATGGACAGCCGAGTCCAACATCCAGAGGCACTTCGAGCAGAGCTACACATACGGCGCACCCGGA
>JACZVF010000065.1 GCA_022572805.1 Chloroflexota bacterium | reverse complement strand
CATATGAACTGCTCCTTTGTCACTGGAATAACGTCTGTCACTGGAATAACGTCACAGGGAATGACGGAGATGTCAGGAATTCATAATAGGCCCGCCGCGGGCAAAAAGGTAGACCCATGCTGGGCGCAAGAAGGGTGGTTTGCAGTGCTGGCGGCGGCCAAGATATCCGGCCGTTCAATGCGGTCTAGTCGCCGACGCCTCGGGACTTCAGGTGCTCTGCCCCTCTCAGGTAGATATTCGTTAGCTGGTTCGCCGCCTTATCCGTGTTGACGAGGATAAGCACCCGGATGCACCGTGGCGGCGCGTCCGGCACGTCGATCTCGCTGGCGCCCATAAGGGCAACGTAGGTCCAGCCCATGAGACGTGCGGCAGCTGCGGGGAACTCGGCGTTCAGGTCGGGAGTTGTGGTGAAGAATGCCGCGGCCAGATCGTCAACATCGATGTTGTTGGCCTCGATAAGCTTTTCCAGCAGGGCCTTGGTCACGCCGAGAACGTCGTCTCTGGTGTTCGTGTCCGCGGTTGTGGCCCCGCGTATACCCCTGACCTTGGTCATATAGCTGCTTTTCTTACCCCTTGCCGAGTTTTCATGGCCGAGCTTTCGCCTGGCCTGGGAATCGAGGCTACTGGTCTGTGCCGCGCAGGTTCTTCACGAAGGCCCGAGCGGCCTCGACTGACTCGCCGGGGGGCGAATCGTTCACGGCGTTGAGCAGCGCGCTCCCAACCACAGCGCCGTCCGCGAACTGTCCGATCGTCTCCACATGCTCTCGTTTGGAGACCCCGAAACCGACCAGGACGGGCAGGTCGGTCTGCCCTCGTATGGCGTTGACCAGATCTGATATTCCTCCAGACGTGGTCTGGCGCGCGCCGGTGACTCCCGTAAGGCTCACGCAGTATATAAAGCCCTTCGCGTGTTTGCAAGCCTGTGCTATGCGCTCCGCTGTGCTCGTGGGAGCCAAAAGCGGAATCAGGTAGATGCCGTGCCGCTCCAGCGCCGTAAGGTAGGGTTCTGCCTCTTCAGGCGGCAGGTCCGGGATGATGATGCCGTCCAGTCCCGCCTCTGAGGCGTCCCTGGCGAAGCGTTCGATACCGTAGTGCAAAAACGGGTTCAGGTAGCCCATGAAAATGAGGGGCGAGCTCACGCCGGCGCTCCGGAGGTTCCGGACGACGTTTATCGACGTTCGCACATTGGCGCCCTGCTCCAGCGCGCGGAAGCTGGTCATCTGGATAGTGGGCCCGTCGGCCACGGGGTCGCTGAACGGCACGCCCAGCTCCAGCATGTCGCCTCCGGCGTCCAGGACGGCTTTTGCCAGCTCCTCGGACGTCTCCACGTCCGGGAAGCCCACCGTTATGAATGGCACCAGGGCGGTGGCCCCGGCGCTTTTGAGGGCACTAAGCTTTTCGTCGATTCGATTTGCCACTGTGCGGTCCGTCGCTTTCAGGCCTGCGAGGTTACAACCAGCGCAAGCAGGTTCTGCGCCGCGTGAGCCGTTATTGGGGGCCACAGCGACCGCGTCTTGATGTAAAGCCAGGCTAGTATGACGCCGGTTACGAAGATAGGGAGCAGAGTTCCCAAATTATAGTGTGCCAGCGCAAACACGGCCGCGCTAAGCAGGGTGGCCCGCAGCGGCCCCATGACCGGCAACATCGCGGCCAGAACGAAACCTCGGAAGAAGATCTCCTCGGTGAGCGGGCCCCAGATGCCTATCACCAGGGTATTTAGCAGCCGGGTCAGGCCCGTTCCCAGCAGGTCCCCGCTGATTTCCTGGTCAGGCGCAAGAATGTCCACGCCAAGCAGCGTCACGATATATGCGTAAGCCGCGGTTACGGCCAGGCTGACGGCCAAAGCCGCGAAGGGCAGCCACATGACACCGCGGCCGATAGCCGGCCTCAGTCCTAAAGTACGCCAGGGGACCTTGTATTTCCTTATGCCGAAGACCCAGACCAGTCCGATAAGAATGCCCTGGAAGATGAAAATCGACCATGGCGGTATGGCTTCGCCGGCCTGATTCCTCGCGCCCACATCGTAAAACTGGCTTGCCGCCAGGGCGATGGCAACGATGCCGAAGGGAACGGTCGTGGCTATTGCGACATCCCGGATTTTCCAGGGGACGCGGTCTAACGTCGGTCCAGTTTCCGGCCGCTGCATTCGCGGCTCTTGCTCAGGCTGGTTCATGCTCCACGAATTTTAACAGAGTCGCGCATGCCGGTACAGAAACGACGGCTGCGTTAGCTTGTAAGCCAGCCTACGTCGCCGCTCTGGTCCGCGGGGTGTTCCTTGGAGGCGTACACGCCGTACTCTTCCCTCGACGTCTTAAGGTCGCCGTCGTCTCCATGTCCAGGGTAGACCTTCAAATCGTCGCCCAGCGAAAATAGCCTGGTTGTTATGCTCTCGATGATCTGCTTCAGGTGTTCAGGAGACCTGGTTTTTCCCGGTCCTCCCGGAAACAGCGTGTCGCCTGTGAACAGATGATTACCCGTGACCAGGCACGTGGAACCGTCGGTGTGGCCAGGGGTGAATATGGCCTTGAGGGAAATTGTTCCTGCCTTGATCTCGTCGCCGTCCTTCAGCAGCATGGCCGGCGGAGACGCCAAAGCGCCTGCGTCGTTCAAGCCTATGCCCACCGGCGCGTCGATGGCCGATGTGACGTCGTCGAACCCCAACAGGTGGTCCTGGTGATTGTGGGTTATCAGTATGGCCTTGACGTCGGTAGTCTGGGCCAGCTCAATCATCTTGCCGGGATCCGCGGGTGTGTCGATCAAGATGCTTTCGTTGGTCTGCGGGCAGACCAGCAGATACGAATTGTTGCCGTAAGGGCCGCACTCCAGCTTGTGAATGGTTATGCTGTCGTCCTGAAAATGAGGTGCCATTGTGTCTCCTAGCCGCCGTGAAGTTATCGTGCCACTTTTATCGGGCCAGACTGTAAGACCCGCTCGAAATACAGGTGCTCAGAGATTATATCAGCGCCCGTTTTCCGTCAACGTGCGCGGAAGGCGTCTCCTCGAGTGTCTGATATAATCGCGCCGCAAGCAGCCCTACATCGCCCACAACGAGGTCAATAATTATGCCCCAATTTGGACTCACCGTTAAGCAGGATACCGGCGGCAAGCGCGTTGAGCTTCAGTGTGAGCACCAGAACGGCCTTTTATACGTGGTGCCCAGCGAGGCCAGTTGGGTTTGCTCGGAAGAGCTCATGCATGCCCACGCCATCGCAGGCTTCTTTGGGCAGTTAATGGAGCTGAACAACGCGGAGGTAAAGGAGCTTATGCAACGGTGGGGCCTGTACTATCGCACCCGGCCCCTGGCATCACAGGAGCCCGACCGCGAGGCCGATTCGGAAGCCTAGAGTTACCCGGGCCACGGCGCAAACGCAAAACAGGCGGAGCTCCAGTCCGCCTGCTTTCTTGCACCGTTCGGCTATGGAACGGGGGGTTAATATTCGTCGTCGGAGTTCTCTTCGTTGGAGTTTATGATGCGGTGGAAGACAGGCGTAAAGGCCTCGTCGTCGCCGGGCTCAGTGTCGTCGTCGGACCAGTCCTTGTTCATGGGGCCCGCCAGCGCCTCACCGTCGCCGTCGGTGTCCTCGAAGTCCAGGCCGGCGCCGGGGAGGTAAACACGATACTCTCCGCCGCTTCGGGATGGGAAGGAAACTACCCCGGCCTGTGAGGGGTGCTTGTAGGTTTCCCGTATTAATATGCTCAGCTCCTGAACACTGGTGCTGGTTACGGTGGCCTCGTAGGTATTGCCCCCGTTCATCAGCCGGATCAGTCTCGAAGCAAGCTTGGGCTCCACTCTGCCCACAGGGTCGCCGGCGGCGTTCATAACGCTCAGCTTATTGTTCTCGATCTCCAATCGCACGACGTGGCCCGGAGCCAGCTTGACCAGCACCTGCGGAGCGGCAAGGTTCAGAAGCGACATCACCCCGGACTTTCCGCTCTCCTCTATGAAGACCCGTGGCACCGCCCTGGCGCCAGTGGCAAGGGCCGGTGCGGATCCTTCGGCATCGCCCAGTCGGGCCAGCCTGTCCAGATTTTTCCTGGCGATGCTGTTGTGAGGAGACAGCGCCAGCGCCTTTTCGAAGGCTTCAACCGCTTCGGCGTTGCGCCCGAGTTCACTGAATGCCTTGCCCAGCCGGTTAAAGGTCTCCAGGTCTTCCGGGAAGTCCTTTATGACCGACTGATTTACGGCGATAGCGTCTTCCCACCTGTTTTCCATGGCTAACGCGATAGCTTTTTTCGCGCGGTCTTTTCTTATTTTTTCTCTATCGATTGTTCTTTGTGTGTTCATTGCCTTCTGCTCAGATGAATTCTAATAATTTGTAGCGCAAATTTGGCCCCCATGCAAGGTTTATTTGTGCCTCATGCTTAATCGTTGCCCCGGTCTACAACAAGGCTGGTGCTTCGGTTGCCTCAGTGGACGGCGCAACAGCCTGCGAGCCTAAGCCGGCCTCCGCCACCGCAGGAGCGACAAACGCCACATCGCCTCCAGGATAATGGCAAGCGACATCTTTGATTTACCGTGGGCCCTGTCGTAGAAGGTTATGGGATATTCGACCACTTTGTGCCCGTTTTTCTGGCATGCGTAGGCGACCTCTGCCTGAAATCCAAAGCCTTTGCAACGGCACTCGTCCAAGTTCAGGGAACGCAGCGCAGCGGCGTTGAACGCCTTGAAGCCGGTAGTCGCGTCCTTGACGCGCAGGCCTGTGGCGTGCCTGATGGTCATGTTGGCCACGGAGCTTAGCAGCCGCCGCTTCAGGCCCCAATTTCCGTCCACCCCTCCACCTTTAGTGTAGCGTGACCCCACCACGACGTCTGCTTCGTCCAGGGCTTGCAGCAATCCAGGTATGTATTCGGGCGCGTGGGACAGGTCGGCGTCCATCTGCAAAACGTAGTCCGCGCCGTCGCGCAGGGCCTTGGCGAATCCCACCTGGTATGCGGTTCCCAGGCCCGATTTTTGTTTGCGCTCGATTACCTCCAATTTGTGTCCGTGCTGCGGCTTCAGGTTTCGGGCTACCTCCGCCGTGCCGTCCGGTGAGTTGTCATCGACGATTATCAGCTTCGTCTCCGGCAGAGGGAGGGCGAACAGCCGCTCCGTGAGCGCGGGAAGGTTTTGGGCCTCGTTATAAGTCGGAATTACAATGGCCAGCCGGTACGTCTCGCTACGAGTTGCGCCATTCACATCGCCGCATTTCCCCCTGTTTTCCTGGTCCACCTTGGCCTCTTCCTGATCGCTTTGCCCGGCCCCCTGCGGCCCATGAGGGCGCCCCGAAGGCGCATTGTATTTCCCGGTCATAGCACGCAACCTAACGGCGAATACATCCCGCAGCATGGAAAGGGAATCCACTCCAGGCCTGACCTTGCTGTCTTTACGGTGATACCAGTCTATCGGCATTTCCAGCACCCGAAGTCTGTTCTTCACCGCAAGATACAGGACTTCGACGTCGAAACCCCAGCCATCCGTCCGCTGCATGCGGAAAAGCTTTTCGGCTACGTCTCCTCGGAAGCACTTGTACCCGCATTGAGTGTCCTGGAAATCCCGAACGGCCAGGGCATGCACGGCCTTGTTGAACAGCCTGCCCAAGAAGTGGCGCAACGGCGATTCTCCGAACCTTCTGGCGCCCTCGATCTGCCTGGACCCGATAACGATGTCGAATCCCTCCTCCATATGGCGGATGAAAGAGTCGAGGTATTCAACGGGCATTGCTGTGTCGGCATCGCACATCATGCGGTATTGCCCTGTTGCGTTGAGCATGCCGTGCCTTATCGCGGAGCCTTTGCCTCGGTGCGGAATTGACAGCAGACGCGCCCCCTCCACGGACGACGCCCATTGAGACGCTATCTCGGCCGTTCGGTCTGTGCTGCCGTCGTCCACGACGACCAGCTCCCAGGTATAGCCGCGGCCACGCAGGTAACGCGCAAGGATATCCAGCCCGGCGAGGATTCGAGACTCCTCGTTGTAGGCGGGAACTATTACAGATAGGAAGGGTTGCGCCAATATGCCCTCCGCCCCGTAGCCAAAGGCGTTCGGGGCGCGACTGATCCTATTCTTCCATTACCACCGGCTATTCTCAATAATGACAGGCTGAAGTGGAAGGCTTCTACTGCGCAATATGGCAGCTATAGCCTAGCCTGCGTGTTCCTGGGGCTTATCCAGTTGGAACGCCTCGTGCAGCGCATTGGCGGCGTCTGCCAGTTGGCGTTCGTCCACCAGGCACGTTATGCGGATCTCCGACGTGGTAATCATGTCGATGTTTATGTCGCCATCCGCCAGAGCTCGAAACATTCGAGATGCGTAGCCGGGAGCGTCCTGCATGCCCGTGCCGACTATGCTGATCTTGGCCAGGTTGTCTGCGCTGGTGTAGCTTCCGCTGCCCAGCTCGCGCATTATCGGCTCCACCACCTCCAAGGCGCGGGCGAGGTCCGTGCGATTCACCGTGAAGGTCATGTCGGTTGTGCCCCGCACGCTGGCATTCTGAACGATGACGTCCACGCTTACGTCTGCGTCCGCAAGAGGTTGGAACAGGCTGGCCGCGATGCCCGGCCTGTCCGTGACGCCGTGGATCGTTATCTTCGCAACGTTGGTATCCGTGGCTATGCCCCTGACGCGATTGCGTATTTCGCCAACGTTGACTTCCATATCGCCCCCCCCGTGAATAATCGTGCCTGGATTGTCTGAAAAGCTGGACGCCACCAGTATGGGCACGTTGTAGTACATTCCGAATTCAATAGACCTGGGGTTCATCTTGGCGCCGTAACTGGCCAGCTCCAGCATCTCCTCGAAGCCCACCTCATCCATCTTGCGGGCCGAGGGCACCAGTTTGGGATCGGCGGTGTAAATCCCGTCGACGTCGGTATAGATCTCGCAGCGTGCTGCGCCCAGACCTGCGGCCAGCGCCACTGCCGTCGTGTCCGAGCCTCCACGGCCCAGGGTGGTAACGTCCATGTCCTCGGTAACGCCCTGGAACCCGGCTACAATGACGATATTGCCCCTGTCCAGCTCCTGGTGTACCCGCGCCGGGTCTATGCCCGCGATGCGGGCCTTGCCGTAGCTGGTGTCCGTGTGTATGCCCGCCTGTGCGCCACTGAGGCTTATGGCGTCATAACCCATATCCCGAAGAGCCATGGCCATCAGGGTGCAGGAGACCATCTCGCCGGTAGACAGCAGCGCGTCCATCTCACGTGGGTTTGGGTGGCCGGTGACCTGGCCGGCCAATTCGATTAGCTCGTCGGTGGTGTTCCCCATGGCCGAAATTGTAATCACCACCTGGTTGCCGTCGTCGTGGGCCCTGGCGACACGCGACGCGACGTTGAGTATCTTCTCAGCGTCGGCTACTGAGCTGCCGCCGTATTTTTGCACGATTAGCGCCAAGGCCTGACCTCGGGATGGCGATTATGTTGGCATCGTTGGGCTGAGGACGAATACGTTTGGTCGGTGGGCACCTCGGCACCGCGGACGTTAATGCGGCTCCACATATGCACCTTTGGCGGAAGGTCTCGTCACTTTAATCTCACCGCCAATGCCGGATTTGGAGGCTGCGTCGGCCATCTCGTAGCCTATGGTGAACTCCTTGTCCGTGGTCAGCGCCAGCACGCTGGAGCCTGCCCCCGACAGAAATACGCCCAGTGCGCCGGCATCCATGGCGCCTCTCAATATATTCTTCATCGGAAAGAAAAGTTCCTGGCGTGCCGGCTGGTGAAGCCTGTCCTGGGTGGCCACGTTCAGGTGCTGCAGGTCGCCCGTGGTCAGGGCCCGCACCAGCAAGGCCACCCTTCCAATATTATATACGGCGTCCGCCCTGTCAACGGTTGACGGCAAGATATTTCGGGCCTGGTCAGTGGACATTGGGACGTCCGGCACAAAGAGTACGGCTTTGAGCTCCCGCGGAAGTGGGACCTGGCTGGTTATCAGCCGACCGTCGTCCTGCACTCCGATCTGGCATCCTCCCAGCATGGCTGGGGCCACGTTGTCCGGGTGGCCTTCAATCTCCACGGCAAGCTCCAGCAACTGGTGTTGCGAGATGGGGTCGCCGCACATTGAGTTGGCAGCCATCAGTCCGCCAACGATGCCCGCGGAGCTGCTGCCGAGTCCCCTGCTTACGGGGATTTCGTTGTGGCAGATGATCTTGACCTGGGGTACTGGCCTGTCAAGCCTCTCGAAGACCGCTCGAAAGCATTTGATGATCAGGTTGGATGGTCCCTTGGGAAGCACATCCGCACCCTCGCCGGTAATCTCAATACCGTGCCCCCCCGGCTCGATTGTTACGGTGTTCCAGATGTCCAGGGCCATGCCCAGGCAATCGAAACCGGGGCCCATATTGGCCGATGTCGCGGGAATCTTTACAGTTGTTCTCTGCATGGTTGTCAGGGCCCGGCTCGACGGATTCCTAAAGGGCGTCATCCGGCCAGCCGCTAACCCCCCTGGAAAAGACGATTGCGCTCGCCGTCGGCGCAGGTCTTGTTGGTGCAGAACCAGAAGGCGCTGGGCATGGGAGGCCGACGTACACCGTCATACTCTTTGCGCATCGCCTCGCCGCAAACCGGGCATGAAGCCGGTGGTGTGTTGTCTCTTTCTGCGGGTGTGGTCATTAAATACGGTCCTCAACGAAAGGGTGGGCTACACCGGGGGGTGGCCGGCAGCACGGGCGGGTAACTCGCAGAAGTCATTTTACACGCTGCGGCAGACTACGGCCATAGGGAATAGGACATACGACCGCTTTAGAGGAAATCGCCGGTAAAGCTGGGGCGTCATCCAAAGCGCCAGGGTGGTTGCGCGAAAAGTTTGTGGGAGGGGGGAAGTAGCCGCCTACGCAACCAGTCCGCCGCGTAGGCAACCCCTGTTATTCAAGCGGCCTTACGCCGTCGACCCGGCTTGCCGCGGGTCTTGGCCCAGTCAAAGGCCTTGCGGGGCTTGGGTTGAATGTCCTGCGAGAATCCGCACTGCAGACACTCCTTATATTCTCCGTACATATCCTTATTCAGGTTCAGGTCCCCCTGACACCTGGGACATGCTTTGTACAGCACCATCGTAATCTGTCCATCCTTTTGCGTTCGCAATACTCCTTATCAGTCCGGTTCGGCAGATCTACATTCTCGGCCCGCCGCAGCGGGCGATGATTCTGGCCTTTTGTTCTGTAAGGGCAGCCAACACTAGCACATAGAATTGCACCTGTCAATATTTATATGCCATTTATGATAAAAAGTATTCGACCCCATGATAATGCGGTAGGTTGCCTTAGTATATTGCATGGAATCCATAAAAACCCGGTGCGGCGCATGTTCGTGAAACCGTGATTGGGATGTGGGCTTTTCGATTGACTGATGGGCCACGCCAATCTATACTCGCTGCCATTCTTCAGATGACCGTCAGAGGTGGAAACGAGGCTGATTGATGGCCGCATTTGATGGCAAAGTCGTTATCGTCACGGGTGGGGCGTTGGGAATCGGCGGAGCGACTGCCAGAGAATTTAGCAGGGAAGGCGCGTCCGTTGTAATCGCCGACTTGGACCGCCAGGCCGGCCAGGCCACCTGCTCTGAAATAGAGGCGGCGGGCGGGAACGCCTTCTTCGTAGAGGCCGACGTATCGCGTGCTGCTGATTGCCGTCGAGTCGTCGAAGAGGCTGTGTCGGTCTTTGGCGGCGTGGATGTTCTGTTCAACAACGTCGGCATTCAACCACCGGAATCATATAAGAACGTTGAGGGTACGCCCGAGGATATGTGGGACCGCATCATCGACGTAAACCTCAAGAGCTACTTCCTCATGTCCAAGTACGCAATACCCGAAATGAGGCGCAGGGGCGGCGGTGTGATCGTCAACAATGCAAGCGTGCAGGGTCTACAGTCCATGCCCCTGGTGCCCGCCTATGCTGCCAGCAAGGGTGGGGTGTTATCCCTTACCAGGCAGATGGCGTTGGATTACGCAAGGGAGAATATCCGCGTGCTGGCGATATGCCCCGGAACAATAGACACCGAAATGGTGCGCACGTCCGCTGCCCGGGAGGGGGGAGATGTCGAGGAAACGTTGCGCCGGTACGGCCAATCGCACCCCCTGGGACGAATCGGGACAGGACAGGACATCGCCAACCTTGTGCTGTTCCTCGCCGGCGACAAGGCGTCCTTCATGACGGGCGAACACATCGCCGTGGACGGCGGCTACATGGCAATGGGGGCATGGGCAGGAAGCGCGGGCGTCAGCGTCGATTAAAAGATGGGAGTAGGCTGCAATGCCAATACTGAACAACGATACACAGGTCTCCGTTCTGGTCGACGGACTGGACCACCCCGAGGGCGTGGCCTGGGGGCTGGATGGGTACGCCTACGCCGGTGGAGAGATGGGTCAGATATACCGCGTGGACGTTGATGCCGGCGAGTTCAGGCAGATTGCTCAGATTATGCCGGCAGGCTTTATAGGCGGCCTTGCGTTGGACGGGAACAACAACATCTACGCCTGCGATGCCGCCTATAACAAGGTCCGCAAGATCACGCCAGGAGGCCTGGTAACCACGTATTCCGAGGGCGCGCCCGGAGAACCCTTCAACCTGCCCAACTACCCTGCCTTCGACAGCCAGGGCAACCTTTACGTCTCATCGTCCGGAGGCTGGTATAAGGATGCGGGCCTTATATACAAGGTGAAGGCCGGTGGCGAGACCGAGGTGTGGGAGCGCACCAGCGTGACCTTTCCCAACGGCATCTGCCTCAGCCCTGGCAGCGAATACCTTTACGTTGTCATGAGCCTGAACCCGCCGAGAGTTTCGCGGATAAGGATTCAGGCAGACGGCAGTGCAGGGGATGTAGAGTTAGTGACGGAGCTGCCGGAGACGGTGCCAGACGGGCTGGCCTTCGACACGGACGGCAACCTGTACATCTCGTGCTACAGGCCGGACCGCATATACCGGCTGGCTGTTGATGGCGGCCTCCAGGTGCTGGCCGATGATTTCGAGGGCACGCTCATCGCCGCGCCTACCAACGTGGCCTTCTGCGGCCGAGATCGGGACATTCTGATTAGCGCCAACCTCGGCAGGTGGCACCTGACTCGTTACGACGTCGGCGCCACGGGCGTTCAGCTGCATTACCCCAAGTTAGACTAGCGTCAACGTATTTGTGGCTGCAGAGAACAAAGTGAATGGGCGGGCTGAATGCCCACCCATTTGACGAACCTTGAGGCAGTTCCCTGGATTATTTCACCTCTACTACCGTCGTTGCCTTGACGGGACCATGCGTAAAGGTAACCTCGTATGTTCCGGGTGCGCCGTAGGTGTAGCTCTGCTCGAAGTGCCTCTGGATGCTGGACTCGGCTGTCCACGGGAGGCAGCTAGCTGACATGGCCACGCCGATGCCGTCTCCGAACTGCCACTCGGTGCCCGCGCAGTACAGGTCCTTGCTGTTGTCGGAGCCGCCCACTATATCGGCGAACAATATTACGCCTCCGGGTTCGTTGGGAACCGCCTCTGCCCGGACGGTGGCCTTCGGGATTTCTGATCCCTCGCCACTATAAAGGTGCCGCGCCAAGTATAGCGTGGCGACGTATTTCGCATTGGAGGCGGAGTCAAAGGTGGCTGGGTAAGGGTTTAGCGCCACGAGAATCAAGGAATAATCGCCTACCCTCACTCCACTGGAAGCTGTTCTCAAAGGGTCTAGCGGAAGCTCGTGTTCGCCAAGATCTTCGCCGCCTTCGCTGGCCGCGATTTTTACCTTGGCCTTACCTACCCAATTGCATGGCAAGGGGCTACTGGTAGGGCACCTTGAGTCCTCGGTAACTTCGAGGAACTCCAGTGTCAAGCCGTCCGTTTCCAACTCTGTTGACTTGCCGAGTGGAATGGCGACCGAGGGTTGACTTTGAGCCTGTCCACCTCCACCGATGAAGGTTTTTACTGGTTCAAAGTTAACGTTAACCGAATAGACTATGCCATTCTCAAAACTGCTGCCGAGATTAATGCTGGTTTCACGGAGGTCGTAATTTTGGGGACATACGACCTGCGCCTCTGGTCTTGGTACCAGATTGGTCACGGAGATGTTTATTTCACTGCCGGCGCGCTGTAAATGGTAACCGTTGAATCGATCGCACTCGCTGGTAAGTGCGAAAGTGATGTCGACGAGGTACTCCGGAGGCAACGACTCGGTTTTCGTGATCTGGACGCTTTCGATAGGCGCCGGGACGTCTGCGGTTGGATATTCCGGCTCATCGGGAAGCGGATAGCCAACCGGTTCGAGCTTGGCACAGGTCACGTCGGGTGCGATGGCTTGTACGAAGTGGTTAAGGAATTCGTCGCCGTTCATAACAATCCTGTACACCTTGCATGGCTCCATCGACCCGGGAATGTCTACGGTCGTTTCAATTGTTCTGTAGTCTTCTGCGCATTCGAGGCCACTGAACAGAGGGACGGTGTTATATAGAGAGACGTATATCGTTTCGCCGCCACGATTTATGTGGTTTATTACCAGGTGGTAGCAGCTGTATTGTAGTCCTGACGTGATCATTAGTTCAGGCTGGTTTGTGCTTTCCGCTAACTGGAGGGCCAGACGTTCAATTGGCACCTCTGCAATTACGG
>JACZVF010000064.1 GCA_022572805.1 Chloroflexota bacterium | reverse complement strand
CGTCCATCCGGAGATTTTCGATAAGCCGCTCCAAGACGATGCCGCAGTTCGGCTTGAGCGATTTCCAACACGCTGACATGGCGTGGGTAAATTCCTAGGCCGTTGACTCTTGTCCTGCCGAATATCCAATATTACTGGTTGCTGAACTTGCGGAGCAGCCGGCGGGAGACCTGACGCTTTAGCACGTCGACGTCACGCTGGAGGTACTTTAGCTCGGCTTGCAGTCGGGCCGAGGCAGAGGGTTCTTCCAGAAGGGCCTGGCGCTCTGCCATATTGATCTGCAGCACGCTGGCGATGTGGTAGGAAAGCGTCACGGGGTCTGCAGTAATGCGGGCCTCACCCACCCATCCGCCTTCCAGACCTGAAATGAGGCTTCGATACTGGGTCAACGCCCCCTTAACGCGCTCCATCTCACTGCCCATCAAGTCCGGCTGTGTCTCTTCATCAAGGAGCTCCACGTCCGCAGCCATGTAAGGCCGGTGCTGCGTGATGCTCTTAATGGAGAATCGACGCTCTCCCTGCAATGAAACGAAGAAACGGCTGCCGCCTCTCGCCTCGCTTACCTGCACGATCTGGCCCACGGTGCCCACGTTGTGGGGAACGGATGATTCGCCTACCTCTTGCCCAGACTTAATGAGCACGATGCCGAATCTGGAGTCCGCATTAAGGCAGTCGCGCAGCATTTCCTTGTACCGCTCCTCGAAAATCTGAAGCGGCAGGAGGGCATTGGGAAAGAGGACTGTGTTCAGTGGGAATAGGGGAAGGTTTCGCTCATCGGGCGCCATAGTCACCCCCTGTGACTTACGGCTAGAGTATATAGGCCCCCCAGGCAGTCCACAAGCCCAACCCACCGGCGTCTCGGGGGGCGTACGTGGAATCAAGCCTGCGCACCTGTCCCAAGGGCAGTTTCGTTGACAATAAGCCTTGCAAATTGCTAGTATTTCTGTGGTTATTGCCCGTGCGCTACGGGTCTATGTATAATTGCACGGTTCGGAATGTTGGCAGGAGACGGCGCTTGTCCCATGTGAAGGGCCTACGGTGTCGCGAGTGCGGCAACGAGTACCCGGTAGAACCCATATACGTCTGTGATTTCTGCTTCGGGCCGCTGGAGGTCGACTACGACTACGACTCCATCGCTCGGGTAATAAGCCGCGACCGCATAGCCAAAGGGCCTATGACGATGTGGCGCTACCATGACCTTTTGCCCGTGGACGCCGGGATGGCCCTGGAAATGGGCACCGGGTTTACGCCTCTTATTCACGCCAAGAACCTGGGAGGAAAGCTCGGGCTCAACAAGCTATACATCAAGAACGACAGCGTAAACCCCACTTTTTCTTTCAAGGACAGGGTGGTGTCGGTGGCGTCGGCCAAGGCGCTGGAGTTCGAGTTCGACACGTTGGCCTGCGCCTCGACCGGCAACCTGGCCGGGTCGGTGTCGGCCCACGGCGCCAAGGCCGGCATGAAGACCGTGGTCTTCTTTCCCTCCGACCTGGAGAAGGGCAAAATTCTGGGGGCCGGCATCTACGGCGCCACGCTGGTGGCGGTTAAAGGGAACTACGATCAGGTGAACCGCCTTTGCAGTGAGCTGGCGGACAATCATCGCTGGGCCTTCGTCAATATCAATTTGCGCCCCTTCTACTCAGAGGGGAGTAAGACCCTTGCCTATGAGGTGGCCGAGCAGTTGGGCTGGAGGGCGCCGGACGTATGCGTGGTCCCTGGCGCGTCGGGCTCGCTGTTTACCAAGATCTGGAAAGGCTTCAAGGAGCTTACCGACCTGGGTCTGATTGACAAGGCCAAGACACGAATGCACATGACCCAGCCAGAGGGATGCTCACCCATCGCGCGGGCGTTTGAAGACGGAACGCCTCACGTGCGGCCGGTGACGCCTGACACAATTGCCAAGTCTTTGGCTATAGGAAACCCGGCCGACGGCTTCTACTCCATCAAGACGATGGAGGACACAGCCGGCAGCGCAGTCATCGCGCCGGAGGACGAGATCGTCGAGGGCATTCAGCTCCTGGCCGAGACCGAGGGAATTTTCACCGAGACGGCCGGCGGCGTGGTCATATCCGGCCTCCGAAAGCTTGTCCGCTCCGGAGCCATCAAGCCGGACGATGTGACTGTGGCATATATCACGGGCAACGGCCTCAAAACCCAGGAGGCTGTGGAAGGCTTGATTAATCCGGTCTATACCTCACCGGATTACGCCGATTTTACAAAGTCCATGAAGGCGTGGGAAAACGGCAATAAGCATGGCTAAGCGTCGGATTAAACTTACCTTTCCTCAGGACCTGGTAAAAGAGCCTCTCATCTACCTGCTGGGCAAGAACTTTGAAATCGTGACGAATATTCGCAGGGCGGATGTGCGCGAGAATATGGGCTGGGTCGTGTTGGAGCTCGAAGGCCAGGACCAGGAAATGGAACGAGGCTTGCAGTGGATTACCGAGTCGGGAGTCAGAGTGGACCCGGTCAGCGGCGACGTTGTAGAGGGATAGCCAACGGACGCCTTTTCGCATCTAAAGAGCAAACGACAATCAATCCAGTGGGCACATATGGAGGAAATGGACTTATGAGCATAATGGTGAGAATCCCGACGCCGCTTCGCCGGGTTACCAACGGTGAGGACAGGGTGACCGTCGAGGGCGCAACACTGGGCGGCGTCATAGACTCGATGGAGGCGCAATACCCGGGAATCAAGGGGCGGCTCTGCGACGACCAGGGAGAGCTGAGGAACTTCGTCAACGTATACGTGAACGGCGAGGACGTCCGTTTTCTGGATGGCCTGGGCACTGCCACCAACGCGGGGGACGAGATCAGCATTGTGCCGGCCGTGGCAGGTGGGTCCTAGCCGGCTAACGTCAGGTTTAGGCCCGACGCAAATCAGCAGGTTTGGAAGAGGGTATCACGTAAGTGTGCCCTCTTCTTTTAATTATGCCCGGTCCGGGCCTTCGACCTGGCCAGTGAGTCCAGCCACTTTTGCTTCTGCGCCCTGCGCGTGGCCTCGTCCGGCGGGGTGAAACGCTGGTTGAAGGCCTTACGGTAGTCCGCGAAGGTCCCCTGTAAAATGGCCTCCCTCATCTCCTCCATGAGCCTCAGTACGAAGCGGAGGTTGTGGATCGTGGCCAGCCGGAACGCCAGCAGCTCCCCGGCCCGGAAAAGGTGATGCAGGTATGCCGCCGAGAAGGTTCGGCAGGTGTAGCAGTCGCAGTCCTCCTCCACAGGGGCGTCCATGGACCTGAACCGCGCTGTGTCGATGTTCACCCGGCCGCTGCCGACGAACAGCGCACCGTTTCTGGCGATACGCGTGGGCAGCACGCAATCGAACATGTCGATTCCCCGCGCCACGCACTCCACCAGGTCCTCGGGCGAGCCCACGCCCATGAGGTAGCGCGGTGAGTCCGCCGGCAGCAATGGCGTGGTGAATCCGACCGCCTCGTACATGTCCCGCTTGGACTCACCCACGCTGAGGCCGCCGATGGCGTAACCTGGAAAGCCCAGGGATGTCAAAAAGTCGGCTGACCTCTCCCGTAGGTCTGGGAATAGCCCGCCTTGCACAATTCCGAAGAGGTGCTGGTCCCGGCGTGCATGGGCTTCGCGGCATAGCAAAACCCAGCGGTTCGTCTTCTCCAACGCCGATGCGGCCGTGGCGCGGTCGCTGTCCGCCGGGATGCAGATATCCAACGGCATAATTATGTCTGCGCCCAGGCCCTCCTGGTACTCAATGGCGGCCGCAGGGCTGAAGTAATGTGTGCTCCCATCGATGTGGGACTTGAATATAATGGCGTCCTCGGTGATCTCGCGCAGGTGTGCGAGGCTGAAGCCCTGGAACCCCCCGCTGTCGGTGAGCATTGGGCCGTCCCACTGCATGAATCCGTGCAGGCCTCCCAGGGAGCGCACGGTCTCGACGCCGGGTCTAAGGTACATGTGGTAGGTGTTGGACAACACAATTCTGGCCCCGACCTTCTTCAGGTCATCGGGGTCCATCGCCTTGACGGAGCCCTGCGTGGCAACCGGCATGAAGGCCGGCGTGGGCACGTCGCCGTGAGCCGTGTGCAGGGTGCCTGTGCGCGCGTCGCCATCTGTCTTGCCAAGAGTGAAGGCTGACATCTCTAGCCCCCGATACCTTGAATTATCAGGCCTACCCCCAGGCCGAACACCACCAGCAGAAGCAGCCGCATTATCATTGGGCCTCGGACAACGCCGGTAAGTCTCGCACCGATCTGGCCGCCAACAATCAGGCCAACTCCCGCCAGGGCGAATGTGGGGAAGAATTCAATGTGGCCCAGCCATGCGTGGGTCAGGGCGCCGGCCGTCGTGTAGAACGACAGAGTGAAAATGGAGGTCGCCACGGCCACCTGCACCGGGAATCCGAAGCTGTAGATGAGGATCGGCGTGCGAAGGAAACCGCCTCCGATGCCGAAGAAACTGGAAATGAAGCCCAGGACAAAATTTATCGAGGTGGCGAAGCCCTCGTTAAACTGATACCTGAACGTCTGCCCGCTTTTCGACGTAATGGTGCGAGTCCGGACCATCAGGTTGTCGGGCCTCGCCGCCGGCACAATGTCCTCACGCTGCTCAATCACCACATCCTCTTTTCCTTGCTTGGTAAATATGCGAATCGCCAGTAGTAAAAGCATAATGCCAAACAGGATGTGGAAGATCCCAGGAGAGCCCTTCACCAGGGCCTTCAGTACGAATGGAGCCAGCACGGAGCCGGGGATAGCGGCGATGGCGAACATGTAGGCGCTGCGCTTGTCGACGATTCCCATGCGCCGGAATGTGAATGAGCCGGATATGCTGTTGACGGCCACCAGCGCCAGTACCGTGCCGGCCACGATTTCCGGGTCCTTGTTGAAGAAAATCAAAAGCAGTGGGGCCAGAACGAAGCCACCGCCAGCCCCTACGAGTATTCCGTACACCCCGGTTCCAAGGCCCATCAGAACCAGCAATACCCACTGAATTTCAAACATTCAGTTCGCCGTCAGCATTCTGATGCTATCCTGGACCAATTCGTCGGGCACATCGTTTCTGGTGGTGGCGTTGCCGATGCCGTTTAGCAGGACCCAACGTATCGCGCGGCCAGACGTCTTCTTGTCGGAAAGCATGGCGTCGTTAACGGCCTGGACGTTGATCTCGCCACAGGTAAGGGGAAGGCCGTAGCTGTCGAGCAGGGCGCGCTGGCGCTCCACCTCGCCGTCGCTCATCATGCCGAGCGCGTTGCCGATGTACGCTGCGCCCATCATGCCGATGCTGACGGCCTCGCCATGAAGGAAGTTGCCGTATCCGCCGGCGACCTCGATGGCGTGGCCCAGGGTGTGGCCGTAGTTGAGCAGTATTCGTATGCCAAGAGTCTCGCGTTCGTCTTGAGATACAATGCCTGCTTTGACCGCGACGCTGCGTCGGATGATGTCCGTAGTCACCTCCCGCTGCAACGAAAGAATATCGTCTCTGTCGCGCTCGAACGATGCCAGAAGGTCACTGTCCAGAATCAGCCCGTGTTTGATCGCCTCGGCCCAGCCGGAGGTGAGCTCTCGTTGGGGCAAGGTCTGCAGAGTGCTGACGTCCGACAATACGAACTTGGGCTGGTAAAAGGCGCCCACCAGGTTCTTGCCCTGGGGAAGGTCCACCGCGACCTTGCCCCCTATGGCGGCGTCCATCATGGCCAACAGGCTCGTCGGCACCTGTGCGAAAGGAATCCCTCGAAGGTACGTGGCCGCGACAAACCCGGCAAGGTCGCCCACGACTCCACCCCCCACGGCGACGATCATGTGGCCGCGCTCTGCCTTTCGGTCCGCCAGCCAGGTGTACACGTGCTGGACCGTCTCCAGCGTCTTGTGCTGCTCGCCCGGGGGCATCATGAAAATGTGGCCTGGTATTCCGACAGCTTCCAGCGCCAGTTGGGCGCGCCGGGCATGTCGGGAAACGCGTTCGTCGGAGATGATGTACGCAGCCCCAGGAGAAAGTGTGCGCTTGACGCGCTCGCCTAACTCGTCAAGAATGCCCCAGCCAACCCAGATGGGGTAGTCCCCTTGTGATGTCCGGACGATGGAGGCCAAATCCGGGTCTTGGGTCATCTTGTTGGCCTCCGGGTCCGCCTCGGACTGGTTGTTTCGCATATTCCTAGCCGTCACTACTTTCTCTGCCACCTGCGCCGGCGTGAGGCCGTTGGTGTCCACTGTGCAGTGGGCGGTAGTATAGTGCACCTGGCGCTGGCTTTTCAACGAGCGGATGCGTTCCAGAGGGTCGTCGGAATCCAGCATCGGCCGCGCCACGCCTGGCTCGTCCCTCGGCTGGGCCTGCAGGCGACTGAGTATGATTTCCGGCGTGGCGTCCAGGCACACCACGAAGCCAGTGGACGCCATGACGGCCCTGTTGGCAGCATCCTCGACGATGCCGCCACCGGTGGACACGACCTGATTTCCGGCCCTGCTGACCTGACCCAGGGCGTGGCTCTCCAACTCTCGGAACCGGCCCTCGCCTTCGTCCGCAAATATCTGCTGTACGGATTTACCGGAGGCCTCGGCCACCTCAACATCCAGGTCCACGAAACGCCAGTCCAGAAGGCGTGCCAGCTCGCGGCCCACCGTGGTTTTGCCGGTGCCTGAGAAGCCGGTGACGTAGATGTTGGAATCCGACCGCGTCGTCAACTAGCTGCTCACCATCTGGGAGAGCGCCTTCTTACCCGCTGCCATCATTACGCTGATTGGGGCCTCCTTGCCGGTCCAACGTTGGAACGCGGCGGCGCCCTGGTGTATCAGCATGGACAGCCCGCCCACGACGGTTGCCCCGGCCCGCCGAGCCTCGGCCATCAGCGGCGTTTCAGGCGGGTTGTACACCATGTCGTACACCACCGCAGACGGAGGGATGGCACCGGTAGTTAGCATTGTCTGGCCCTCGCTCTCCGAGTGTCGCATGCCCGTGGAAGTAGCGTTGACTATGAGATCGGCGTCTTGGGCAGCTTCAATCAAGCCTGGTTCCGCCGTGGCAATGGCCTGGACGTCTGGAAGAAGGTTTTTGATCTCGTCGGCCAGCGATTCGGCGCGGGACGGGGTACGGTTGGCAATTGTGAGACGGGCTATGCCTTCCTTGGCCAGGGCGTATGCAGCCGCGCGGGCCGCGCCACCCGCACCAAGCAGCAGCGCCCGCTTTCCCCTGGGGTCCAGACCGCTGCAGTCCTTGAGCGACTTGATGAAACCATAAGCGTCGGTGTTGTACCCGACCAATTCACCGCCTTCCTTGACGATGGTGTTGACCGCGCCGATGTCCGCCGCCATCCTGTCGATGCGGTCCAGGTGCTGCATCACCTTGACCTTGTGCGGAATCGTTACGTTGGCTCCCAGGTACCGGTCTTCCCGCAGCTTCGCCACGCCGGACGCGAGCTCCTCGGGCGGCGTCTGCCAGGCCTGGTAGACTGCGTCGATGTTGTGGTAGTCGAAGGCGGCCTGCTGTATCGCAGGGGACAGCGAGTGGGAGAGGGGGTATCCGAAAATGCCGACAAGCCTGGTCATTAGTGCTGTTTGCGCCTCCGTCGTCAGTATAACAAGGCGTCCACACACCACACAATTTTATTGTTTTGAATAATTCCGGATAAACGGCGCGGGACCATGCCGATTAACACACGTCGTATTGTCGGATAAACGGTGCGGGGGTATGCGAACATCAGAAGTCCTCTCAATTCGACTCATATTTCATTGATTCTTGGAAACGGCCTTGAATAAGATGCGGTGCGAAATGGCCGGAGAAACTGACTTGATGGGCAGCCCGAGTTATCGCACGTGGGAATTGCCGAGAGTTTTGGGAGGGGTGAGACGATGTCCGAGTTCGACATGCTGGTGCAGCGGATAAAAACATGCACGGAGTGCGCATTGTCGCAGGGACGAACGCAGGCAGTGCCCGGCGAGGGTTCGCCCACGGCAGACATCATGTTCATCGGTGAGGGCCCTGGTTATTATGAGGATAGGGATGGCAGGCCGTTTATAGGAAGGGCCGGCAATGTGCTTACCGGCCTGTTGAACGGCATAGGTCTCCGCAGGGAGGACGTCTACATCACCAATATGGTGAAGTGCAGACCGCCCAACAACCGCGACCCCATGCCCGAAGAGCTGAGCGCGTGCTCCGGCTTTATGGACGCGCAAATCGAGATGATTAAGCCCAAAGTCATCGTGACGCTGGGCAGGTTCTCCTTCGGCAAGTTCTTTCCTGGTGAGTCAATAACCAGGGCACGCGGAAAGCCCAGGCGTTGGCGAGGGCTGACTGTGTACCCCATGTACCATCCAGCGGCGGTGCTGCACAACCCCAATTTGCGTTCTGCATTGGAGGGCGACTTCAGGCGGCTGCCGGAGCTTATCGAGGAGGCCGCTCATTCAAGCCCGGCAGGCCCAGGGCCGGAACCGGCGGACGTGCCACTGGTGAAGGAGCCCGCGAAGGCCCGGCAGTTGAACATGTTCTAGGCGGCGGTCAGCGTGGGATAACGATAGCCTGATAACCGCTTTATGGAGCCAAAGACGCCCGGTTTTCTGTTACGCGCCGACAGGGAATCGGGTATAATTTTGTTTTGCGTCACAGCTAACTTCTTACTGGTTACGACACCTGATATTTCGATTGGACTGAGAATACTTTAATATGCCAGAATCCCCTCTTAGGGTTATCCCGCTGGGCGGCCTCGGCGAGATAGGCCAAAACATGATGGTCCTCGAGTACGAGGACGACATAATTGTAATTGACGCCGGGGTGCTGTTTGCGGAAAGCGACATGCCCGGCGTGGACTTCGCCATACCGGATATAACCTACCTTGTGGAGAACAGGGACAAAATACGGGCCATCCTCATCACTCACGGGCACGAGGACCACATTGGCGCGCTGCCCTACGTGCTCAAGGAGTTGGATGTGCCGGTGTACGCCTCGCGTCTGACGCACGGGCTGATAAGCGTCAAGCTCCGGGAACGCGGCGCCCTCAAGGACGCACGGCTCAACGTAGTTGAGCCACACGCGCCGTTCAAGATAGGCAAGTTCCGTGTGGAGTTCTTCCGCGTTTGTCACTCAATACCCGACGCCATGGGGATTGCCATCACAACGCCGCTGGGCATAGTGATTCACACCGGCGACTTTAAGATCGACCACACGCCTGCTGACGGCCAGGCCACCGACTTCTCATCGCTGGCCCAAATAACCGCAGACGGCGTGCTGCTCCTGTTCTCCGACTCCACCTACGCCGAGGTAAAGGGCTACACCGAGTCCGAGAAGGTAGTGGGCGAGGCGTTGGACAGCGCAATACGCGACGCTCCCGGGAGGGTGATGGTGGCTACCTTCGCCTCTCTCATATCCAGGGTGCAGCAGGTCATTGACGCGGCGGTGAAGCACGGCCGCAAAGTAACCGTCGTCGGCCGCAGCATGAGCAATAACGTGAACATGGCGCTCAATATGGGCTACCTGAAGGCGCCCTCCGGAACGATAGTGTCCATGAAGGAGTCCCGCCAGCTTCCCCATGAAAAGGTCATCATCGTGGCCACGGGGAGCCAGGGGGAGCCTACGTCGGCGCTGGTGCGTATCGCTAACGGGCAGCACCAGGACGTCGAGGTTGTGCCTGGAGATACCGTGATTATCTCCGCATCGCCTATCCCTGGAAACGAGACTGTGGTGGCCAAGACCATCGACAACCTTTTCCGCAAGGGCGCGAATGTGCTTTACAGCCGCATCGCCATGGTGCACGTGCATGGCCATGCCAGCCAGGAGGAGCTGAAGATGATGCTCAGCCTGGTTAAGCCACAGTACCTTGTGCCGGTCCACGGTGAGCATCGTCACCTGATAAGTCATGCCTCGTTGGGCCATTCCATGGGTATCCCTAAGTCCAATACGTTTGTCCTGGAGGATGGCGACGTACTGGAGCTTACGGCGGAGGAAGGTAAGGTTGTGGACAGTGTCCAGGCGGGTCACGTATTCGTGGACGGACGTTACCTTTTGGACATGCACAGCAACATAATCTCAGAGCGTAAGCGGCTCGCCAGAGACGGCGTAGTCGTTGTGTCCGTTACCCTCAGCGAGCGCACGGGGGAGGTGCTCACGCCGCCCGACGTCGCCTCGTCAGGCTTTGCGGAATTGGACGAAAGCCAAGACCTTTTCGAAAGAACGTCAAAAATGGTCTTAACAAGCCTAGAGCAGGAAGGCTTGGGAGTCCTAGAGTTGGATCAGGTGAAGGCCAAGGTCACGGATTCCATTTCCAAGTTCCTGTTCAAGGAAACCCGAAGGCGCCCCACCGTGCTGACGGTAATCGATCAGGTTTAGTCCGCCAGGCGCGTCCCGCGCCAGCTCTCTCCTATCGGTCGCTCTTTTTGTTCCGCGTACCTCAGGTCACCTCCCGTAACGCTTGGGTAACGCTTGCTCTGGCAAAATACGGATGGGCATCCGTAACCCATCAGCGGCAAGCAAACCACACGAGGTATGGCGCATGGCCAAGAGCAACGCGGACACTACTACGTTAAAGACGTCCGGCAGGTCTCCGATGGCTGCGATTACGTCGCGGCTGACATGGCACGAACTGCTGGCAATTCCCGTGGTCGCGGCCGGCGTCGCCATCTACTGGTTCCGGGACTACCTATCCCAGCTTTACTTCACAGGGCAGCACGAGGTCTTGTTCTACCTTGGTCTGGGAGTAGTTCCTGTTGCGATCTGGCTGGCGGCCTTCACCGGCGTGCTGGCCTTCAGACCTCGCCTGTTCAAGCACTACCGTGTCTGGCTGGCATCCGTGGGCGTCGTTGCCCTCACACTGGGGCTGCTTTCTTTTTACCAGACCTATGACGGCGCGCTTCACCTGTTCACGCTGGGGGGTTACGTTAACCTGGGCGGAGAGGTAGGCGACCTCATCGCGGGCACCGTTGGGTGGCAGGCCGCGCTCCGGTTGGGCGTCATCGTGGCCGTCATCGTCGCCCTCGCTTCTCCTCTGTTCGCTGCGTTCGCGGTGATGGCCCTGGGCAAGGGTTTTGTTTACGTATATGTATCGATGATTATAGCGGCCAAGGGCATCGGCAGGATGTACCGCAAGGAAAGTCCACCCGTGGATGGCATGTCCGCCAATAGCGCGGAGGAAGGTCTCGGCGCAGACTCCGATGTCAGCGATGTTCACCCAACCTACAGCGGCCTCCGAGACCTGGACGAGTCGGACATCGCGGCAAGCAATGGCGGGGTGCGTATTCCCGAACCTGCGTCGGCGTTTACCGGATCGATCATTTCTACGATTCCGCAGCCCTCTCGTGCCGATGACGAAAACGCAATGGTGGACGGGGACGGGGAGCCTATTTCGTTTTTCGGGAACGGCGAGGGTGGTGAAGGGGAGAGCCCTCGGACCGATATACCCGAATTGGGGGAGCCCGCAAGCATATTTGAAAAGACGCTGCCTATCGCACTTGACGACAAGAGTGGTGTCGAACACGTCTCTGACGTAGATGACCTGGATGACTTGGCGGCGGAGGGCTCGGTGGACGGCGACGAAACGTCCGGCCTGGGAAACAAATTCAACCGCTTCTGGGGCACGGACCCGACGCGCGAGCACACGCCTGTAGACGAGCCTGCGCCTGCTGCCGCTCCGATAAACGGGAGCAACGGTATTAATGGGTCCAATGGTCGCTCGGAGGCCAACGGCCACGCCGGGAAGACGGTTTCGCTCCTGGGAAAGCGCAAGGAGAGGTGGGCGACACCTCCCGCCGGCATACTCAAGGACTTGCCTGCTCAGGGCATATCCGAGAGCCAGATCATGGACACTGCCCAGATGATTAGGAAGACCCTGGCAGACTACGATATCGAGGTTGAGATAGGGCAGATCAGGCCTGGGCCCACCGTTACGATGTACGGATTCGTGCCGGGTTGGGTCCGGCGTTACAAGCAGATCAAGAAGGTCGACGAGAACGGCCGGCCAGTGCTGGACGAACGCGGCAAGCAGGTCGTGACTCGCATCGAGCAGAAGACCCGCGTGAAGGTAGACAGCATTCTCTCCCGGGAGAAGGACCTGTCCCTGGCGTTGAAAACGCCCAGCCTGCGAATCGAGACGCCCGTGATGGGCAAGGCGCAGATCGGAATTGAGATACCCAACGCCAACCCCAGCCCGGTAACTCTGCGCGGCGTCATGAACACAGACGAGTTCCAGAAGCTGCGCGCCAACGGCGATCTCCCGGTGGCGTTCGGCAAGGGCAGCGGCGGCGAGAACGTAGTCATAGACCTGGCCAAGATGCCGCACTTGCTTATTGCAGGGGCCACGGGCAGCGGCAAGAGCGTCTGCCTGAACTCCATCCTGTCGTGTCTGCTAATGGAGAAAACGCCGGCCCAACTGCGCATGCTTCTCATAGACCCCAAGCGCGTGGAGTTGACGCCCTTCAACGGAATTCCTCACCTGTTGGCGCCGGTTGTCGTAAACACGGATGAAGTGGTGGGTATGCTCAAGGGCGTCATCAGCGAGATGATGGACCGCTACCGCCGCATGGAAGAGGTCGGCGTCAGAAACATCGAATCGTATAACCAACGGGTGCCGGACGACCGGATGCCGTTCCTTCTGGTGGTCGTGGACGAGCTCGCCGATTTGATGTTGACCGCAGCCTTAGA
>JACZVF010000002.1 GCA_022572805.1 Chloroflexota bacterium | reverse complement strand
TAAAAGCGCCGTGCCGACGTACGCTCCTGCTGCCGCAGTGAGCTAGGGCCAGGCTGATTAGGCCGGCCGTGCCCGAGACTGTCCTGGTAGGTCAACCTGCTCTTGAGCTTGCCACACTAACATAAGAACTGGTACATATTTGTGGGGCAGGTCAAGAGGCTTCAATAATTTGTCAAATAAACCACACATTTCACCTGGAGGAGCTGTGCACATTCAATCAAATACAGCGAATGGCGGGTAGCCGTGGTAATTTCTCAAGGTCGGTAAATGTTTCAATACCCGCACTGGGGGAGAATTAAAGACGCCAGGCTGATCAAGTTCGTCTAATGCCAACTTGACGAATATTGACTCATCAAATCGGTGATATAAGATGAAAATAATAATTGACGGTCGATGCGCTACCGCTGTTTGGTCCATTACCGGATGCTCCTCCGATACTGAATAAATCTTTGAACGGGGATACAGTCTTCGTATGCCGAGATGAGTTGAAGCTTCGGCCGATTTTCCCATTTGGCAACGCACAACGGATTGGTTGATAATCGATACAACCAGACCGTGGCGGAGAACCGAGGAGAGTTGGATGGTTACACTGCAGGATGACCTTATTTTTATCCGACGTGTTCCGGGGAAATGATGCTCTTTTCCAGGGGATAGTCCATGTCTGTCGGGGTCAAATTCCGTCTATGCGGCTGAATTCATTGTCGCGGCTCCACTTTCGCCGACGTTCCACGGTCATAGCCCCGAAGACGAGGGGACTGAGAACGATACCACCAGATGTCTGGCTATGCATTTACCTTCAGAAATGCTGCAGCAATGAGCGGCAGGCAGGTTTCAACCGGCCCCGCAACTTCAGTGGCCTGTGGCAATGCACGACGGGTAGGTTCGAACGGACGTAGACTTGAGATGAGACATTTTACGACCTCGAAGGCCTGGTCTCGACAGAGATCCCGCGCGACCTGCCGCTACTGAGCCTCCACGATTTCAAAAGGCCCGCCTGGAAAAGCATGCCGAGCAATCCAGGGCTTCCGGTCGGGGTATTCCTGCATTATGACCGCCCTGCTTTCGAAGCCAAGGTCGCGGGCTAGTATAACCCTTCCCGACTCCAGAATGGGTGAGTTCAGCAATAGGGCGCGGGCATAATCTTCCGGCCCCTCCTCCGCTACGAATATCACGGAGTTATCGAACGTGGGCGAGTACACCAGTTCAGCTATCTCGGTGTTTAGGCCCAGGTAGTTGTGGTACTTCACAATGCTTCGCCAAGGCAAAAAGACGAGCAGCGCAATTAGAGAAGCCGAGGCCACGAAGATCCAAATCCTGGTGGCGCCGGCGCTGGACCCGCCGGTCCGCGCCCACCGCGACTGCAATTCCATCATTCCCCTGGCCGTGAGCACAGTCAAGGGAATGAGAAGCTGGTACCAGTACCTTGCCCCTATGTCTGGGCCTCCACTGAACCAAAATGGGGTGTGACCTACGACAACGACTCCGATGATCAACAGGAACAGTGCGTCGTTTATCCCAGCTTTCCGCCAGAGAAGAAGTAGGGCCACGAATGACATGGAGCCGAACGCCCAGCCGAAAAGCTCAAAGTTGGACATGTAGTAATTCATCTGGATGTTGAGGACTACGTCAATCGGTCCGTGCCCAGACAATGGGTCCAGGTGTCGCCAGCCGTATGCCCCTACGTCGCTGCCGAAGCCGAGCCTGTCTGCTCCAGGGTAATATCTGGCGTCCGTCATCACCTGGTGGGGTGTAAGGAACGGACTGCCGGTCAGGGCATTGTTGTATGCAAAAAACAGTTGCCCGACGACGATGCCCCCGACGGCCAGGCTCAGCAGAGGAAGAATTGCCCTTCTTCTGTCCTTGACCAGCAACCAGATTCCAATGGCGCATCCGATCAACACGCCTTCCAGAGGCCGCGTTAGCAACAGACCTGCCAGCGAAGCGCCGGCCAGCGTTCCCCACAACAGCGGCATAGACTCTCTTGCCTTGATAATGGCGGCCAGCGCCGCGATCGCCCACGCAGCCGTCAGCGCATGGGCCATGAAGGTGGCAGACATTACGAGGAACCAGGGTGATACGGCGAGCAGCAGCACTACCAAGTGGGCGAGCCGACGGTTGTAAAGCTTGGAAACGGTAAAGTGCGTCAAGATTATGGTGCCGGCGGCGAGGAGAGGATTAACAATCCAGGGAATCCCGGCCAACACGCCCAGACTTAACGCCGCAGGCCAGCCGGGGAACCCGTACGACCAGAAACGTGACCCATCATTATGAAACTTTTCGTAATCGAACGCCAGCGCATCCGGAGGTACAGGCAAATAAAGCAGCCCAGCAGCGAAATACTTAGCCTGGTGTAGGTACGAAACGGCGTCTGAAATATGGGGGAGTCCGTCAAGCACCAGCAACGACAAAATGGACGATGCCGTTAATACCCAGGCTGCCACAATCCATGGAAGGCGCCTGTCCAGCCTCCGAAATAGTAGACACGCCTTCTCTTGCAGTCCTGGCAACGAGTCCCTCGGGATGGAAAAGGCGACAATGGCAATGCCGGCCGCGTTCACGGTGACTATCCACCCTGCAAGCACCAACTCGCCCAGGTACCTGGACACATCAAAGGAGATGTTCGCCAGGCCAAACAGCACGACCGCTCCAGCAATGGAGATCTGCGCTACACCAAGAGTTTTCCTGACTGCATGGAGAATGGATAGTCTGTAACGCCAGCCCAAGTAGACAACCACCGAGGACTGTGCTGCCGGCCCGATCAGAAATAGGAGTCTGCCGGAGGCCAAAACCGAGTGCCATGTGTAATAGTGCTCAAGAATGTTGTACGAAGGCGAGAATATCAGCGCCAGCGCCGTCGTCTGACCCAGCATTGCCAGCGAGAACGCCAGGGAAAACCGTTGCCAGACTGTGCTGTAAAGCAGGCCTATCAGCACCAAGGCTACGCCGGCCAAAGCCATCGCCCACGCGTTGTATCCCAGCCAGCCGTCCGCCTGCCGTAGCTCCGGCAGGTAGAGGGCCACCGCGACCGTCACAATTCCTACGCCTATCAACACGAGCTTGACGGCTTGGTTGACTAGTCTGGATATATTGTCTGGCAAGACCGTCAGGATCTCCAGCACGTCTCGTCCGACCTCCGGCAACTATTCGAGAGCAGCACACACTGTGAACTAGATGTCAATACGTCGCCTACAGCCCTCACCATTCGTTCGACTATGGTGTTCAACATCAGCCAAGGATCCTTGTGGCGGACCCAGTTTACAAATACCTTATTCAAGCGAGGAATCGCCCCCTCCGTCCAAGGGACAGGCAGCCTAGGAAACCCTGTCCGGCTGCTGCACATATATGATTCCTAGATCCTCGACTCCAGAATTATCCAGTCTCCGGGATGGGCCTCTATAAGCTCATTTATGAAATCCATGAGCATCAAATTGTTGATGAATATGCCAATAACCAGGCAGGCCAGGACAATTCGCCACAGCCGGCTCGAAATCCCGACGTAGCCAGTGTGCAGTATGAGGAGCCAGGGCAACAGCGACATCACGGCGAATATGAAGCTCTCCCTGGGGTCAACGTAGAGGAAAACTAAAATGTAGGCTATTGCAAACAGGGCCAGGCCGGGCACCAGCCTCTTCGCCTTAGCGTGGGACGACCGTAGGCCCCATAGACACCTGGCTGCGAAGATGGCGAAGATGGATGTCAATATCATCCACGGTACGGAGAGCTGGCCCAGGACGGCAAGGCTGTGCTCCGAGTAGATATTCGGGTGAACGACGGGACCTATAACCGCGAACGGCAGGAAGTTCAAGAACACCAGTATGTACCATTCGGGCTCAAAAAAGTTCCCAACGTCCGCCCAGCCACGCACAAAGTACAGAACTTCATTGTCCGGTTGCTTTAAGACGGTGAGGTAGGGTATCAGGAACAAAACGCCGACTATCAGGCCGTATTTGATAACAGGGCCGAAAGATCGCAGGCTCCATCGGTTCTGGATGATGTAGGAAAATCCGGGCACAAGAGCTAGCAACACCTGCTGGGGCGCCGCATAGGCGGCCACCGCATTCATCGTAGCCAATGCCGGTAAGGACGACATCACGTTGGGCTGCGATATAAGAATGACCAGGAAGATGTTGGATGCAAGGGTCGTTACAAGGTGTGTCTCCGGAAAGCTGGAAAATATCCAGGTGGAAGCAGCGACGCCGTAAAGAAGCGTGAACAGGAGAGCGGACACCTTGTCCTCGTGATTAATCAGGAAAATGCGGAAGGCCACATATAAATTCACGGCGCCCGCCAGGGCTAGCGGAATTACGAAGGCCACATTCAGGAGCACCTGGCCTTCCCCTATGACAATTTGGACGGATCGGACGACCTTGAATAAAGGGACGGCTGTAAACACGAACAGGAGGTGCCTGTAGGCCCCCCAACCATCGAATGCGCCGAAATAGACGCGCTTCATATTGTCGGCGCCGAACAGCCAGCTTTCCTGTAACTGGTGTGGGTGAAATACGAATGTTGTGACGTAGAAGACGAAAACGCCACTCAAGACAGCGACGTGCAGCAGTATCCACACCGGCCTCAGTGGTCTGTCCAGAGCCGCCATAAACCTGGGACTGAGCTTCACCAGGCGGGTCCTGCTGGCCGGAAGCGCGATAACCAGTCCGGCGAAAAATCCGCCAAGGCCGTAGGAAGCAATGGCCATCTCTGCGAAATTGGACCCGCCTTGCCCCCCGATACCCAGGCTCTGAGCAATCAAAGCGGCCATGAACGTGAGAAGGCCCAGTGGAGCGACCACGAAAGTTGCAAGCCGCCTCCAGGTGAGGAAGGATACCTGGTAGGACAGCGCGTCGTTTGCAACGCGGCTTATGCGCTTGTGGACAGTCCAATTATTTAGTATGCCGGATCTGGAAAGGTTCATGACTTTGACTTAAAGCTTTCGACACCGCGCTTATTGAATTTTCCAGACCCCCTCAAAGGCAAGGATTGCCTGCCACAAGCGTCGATGGCGCAGATATGGTTACGGACTGAAATCCGGATGTCTGCCGCCAGCCGCGTAGACGTACTCATTTCCGCCCAAATATGCTCGCCGGGTGCCCCCTGGCGACGGCGGAAACAATTAAGGAATCAGATTTCCTTGAGGCTATCAAACGTCGGTGAACCGAGCCGGGAATTATAGGTGAACGAAGCGTTAGTATGCTTACGGGACCTCGATTTGTATCATGATTGGATGAGATCTTGTGGGAGTTTCTTAGGCGAAGGACTGAATACACACAATTGAACCCTAAGACGGGTCGGCGCTCTCTTAACAGCGCCCTTTTATTGTCCAACTAATGGGGTCCACCTCAGTCCGATCTCGGAGCCTAATCCAGATTCCAGGCTTCTTAAAATGCGAAACGTCGTGTTGACTGCTCACATCGGGACAGCAACTAGGGACCTGCGCATTGACATGGCACGGACTGTCGCCGACAACGTCATCCTGGCGATAAAGGGAGAGCGGGCGCCACACGTTGTGGACCCGCAAGTCTACGGAGAGCGGCCACCACCACCCGTCGAGCGCATCGGGTGAGTGAGCCATCAGCGGTATGGCTCCTGGCGGTCTTTCTGACCGGTCCGCGGAATAGTTTGCTATGCCAACAGAACAATAATGTCGTAAAACAACCCTGGAACGGCTGCGACAATGCTGCTCCGGTCCTTGAAGTAAAGCCACTGGCAAAGCTGGGCTGATATAATCGCCCCAACGGGAACTACGTTTCTTTAATTGTTCAATTGTTATTTTCCATCGGAGGGACAGCAAAATGGATGCTCACGACACGGGTTCGGCTACGCTGGCTGGAGGCTGTTTCTGGTGTCTAGAAGCAGTATTCGAACAGGTTAAAGGGGTCGAAAAAGTCGTCTCAGGCTATTCTGGCGGCGATGTGATTCAACCTACTTATCGGCAAGTCTGCTCCGAGACAACCGGTCATGCTGAGGCCGTTCAGATTACTTTCGATTCCAAAATCATCTCCTATGACGAGATCCTAGATATATTCTTTGCTATCCATGATCCGACGACGCTGAACCGTCAGGGCTATGATGTCGGTGCCTCGTATAGATCGGCCATCTTTTTCCATTCACCAGAGCAGAAACTTGCTGCCGAGAATGCGATCGCGGCGTTGGATGAGGCAAAAACATGGAGTAGCGCCATTGTGACGGAAGTCACATCGCTGTCTGGTTTTTATCCGGCAGAGGACGAGCATCAGCAGTATTATCGAAAGAACAATAATGCGCCGTACTGCCAGATGATAATCTCACCGAAGTTGGTCAAGTTCCGCAAGGAATATCTGGATAAGCTGAAGCCGGCAGTCTCAACCTGAGATGAGCGTTCCCTAATCGTTGCCCTATCGAATGCTTCGGCATCGAGCGTCTGCCCGGGATCCAGTCACGAACAAGACGGACGTACAGCACACGGCATCGATATTGAGCCAAGCCAAGTTGAAATTGCGAGATCTATCGCGAAGCGAGTTGGACTGACGAACGCTTAGTTCTGTGCCAGAACCACTTACGAATTGCCTTTTGCCGACGAGGCCTTTTTTATGATCCAACTGCTCACGTAGCCGCCGTAGCTGGAGCCGGTGTTGCCCAGCCCGTCGGCGTCGACGTAGGTCCGACCGCTGCCTTGAATCGCGTGCTTGGCCTATACTAAAGGTTAGACATCCCAATTTTAATATGATCTATTTCCGAGCGGATTTTCATGGTCAACATGAATGCTGATGATTGGAATAAATGTGGATTTTAACTATCTCAAAAAGGTGGATGCCTTGTTCCCACCCACCCAGGGGGCTCTTGTTCCTGGGGGCACATCCCCCAGGCCCTTCTGGACTCCCCCATGACGAATTTAGGATAGCGACTTAACCTATGCCCGTGCTTACCGCCTCTCAACTGAGGCTCTTATATGGCGAAGTAGAGATCTTTTCCGGCGTCGACCTGCAAGTCGATGAGGGCTCCCACGTCGGTATCGTGGGCCCCAACGGCGGCGGCAAAAGCTCGCTTATCAAGGTGCTGATAGGCCGGTTGCAGCCCGACGCCGGGCACGTGGCCTGGCAGAGCGGCATAAATATCGGCTACGTGGCCCAGACGCCTGATAGAGACTCCGACGGCACCTTGCGCGACGAGGTGATGTCCGCCTTCGACCACCTGCGGCGCATCGAAGACGACATGGCCTCCAGCGCCCTGGATATACAGGCGACAGGCGACCGAGAGCGAAGGCAGGCAGAACGCCGTTACGCTTCCCTGCTGGACGAGTACGAGGCCCTGGGAGGCTACGATTACCAGCATCGGTTCGACCAGGTTGTGGCCGGCGTGGGCCTTCCGGCGGAGACGTTGGATACACCGGCCAACGCCGCCAGCGGCGGTGAGCGCACCAGGGCGGCCCTTGCCAAGGCCTTGCTTTCCGAGCCTGATTTTCTCATCCTGGACGAGCCCACCAACTACATGGACTTTAAGGGTCTCGACTGGCTGGAGGAGTTCCTGTCGAAGTTTCGGGGCTGCTCCATCGTGGTCTCCCACGACCGTTACTTCCTCGACAGGGTCGTCAATCACATTTGGGAGATGGACAGGGGCTCCCTCCAGGCCTTCCCAGGCAACTACAGCAAGTACCGGCAGCTAAAGTCGGAGCAGGTGACGCGACAGCTCAAGGAATACGAACGTCAGCAGGAGTTCATTGCCAAAGAGGAATACTTCATACAGCGGTACAAGGCAGGGCAGCGTTCCAGGGAGGCGAAGGGCCGTGAGACCCGTTTGGCCCGCCTGACACGGATCGAAAAGCCTGTCGTAAACGAGCCGCACATCCGGCTGACCTCCGTGAAAAACACGCGCACAGGCCAGGTAGTCCTGAGCACAAACGGCCTGACCGTCGGCTATCGCGATGGGGCCGGCGCTGTGCCTCTGCTGTCTGTGCCTGACTTGCAGCTAGCACGAGGCACTCACACAGGCGTAATCGGCAGCAACGGCATCGGCAAAACAACTCTGATACATACGCTGCTTGGCCAACTGGAGCCCCTGATGGGAAGCGCCACTCTGGGCCATAATGTCGAGCCTGGCTACTTCAGCCAGGGCAGCACCGACCTGCCGTCTGAGTCCACCGTCATTGAGTGCCTCATTGACGCCAAGAACATCCCCATTCCCAGCGCCAGAGACTACCTGGCACGGTTCCTGTTCCGTGGCGACGACGTGTTCAAGTCCGTATCCGCTCTGAGCGGCGGCGAGCGCAGCAGATTGGCCCTGGCCCGGTTGCTGCTGGCCGAGCCCAACTTCCTGGTGCTGGACGAGCCCACCACGCACCTGGACATACCAAGCCGCGAGGCCCTGGAGCAGGCGCTGCAGGACTACAGCGGGACTTTGTTGTTTGTCTCACACGACCGCAGGCTCATTTCGCAATTGGCCGACCAGCTGTGGATCATCGACGAGGGCAGGCTGGAGTCCTTCCCTGGCGGCTTCGAGGAGTGGATGCAGTCCCGAGACGGGCACGTAGACCCCACGGCCAAATCCGCGGCGTCCGCCAAAACCCGAGGACGTAAGGGAAGCGCCAAGAAATCTGTTTCCCCGTCGGCTCCCAAGACGCAGACGCCGGACTACGAGGCAATAATCGCAGAGCTGGAACAGGGCCTTCAGCGCCTGGAGCGGCGGTTAGAGGCCGCGTCCACCAAGCAGGACGTGGACCAGGTGGCGCGTCTGGGCTCCGAATACAACGACACACAGGCCAGGCTGGAGAAGGCGTGGGCCGACTGGGGCACCTAAAGCGTCAGGCCAGGAACGCCTCAGGCATGATACACGCGTTTGGCCTCTTCGTAGGCCTCCGGCGTGTTGAGGTCCAGCTGGATCATAGGGTCGTCTATCGGCAGCTCGAAGACATCGCCGCGATGCGCCGCAAAGACCTCCCGCAAACCCTGGTTCCCCTCACAAATGCGCTCCAACTCCGGTTTCAGGGAGCCGTCGAAAATAAGCGGATGCCCACCGTGTCCCTGGTAGCGTGGCGACGTTATGAGAGCGCCGTTGGCCACGTGGGCGTTAACAACCTGGGACACTATTTCAGAAGTTCGCGGCTGGTCGACGGCTAGCAGCAAGATGGCGTCGGCACTCGGGTGAATGGACATCAGGCCAGTCTTGATTGACGTAGTCTTGCCCTTTTCGTAATCGGGATTGAGTACCCATCTCGCCGGCGTTATCTCTACGGCCAGCGAAACCTCATCAGCATTGTGGCCCAGGACTACCAGAACATCGTCCACACCGGCATCGGTCAGTGAGAACACCTGGTATTCGACCAGTGGTACGCCGTGCCACTCCAGCAGGGGCTTGGGACGGCCCATGCGCGTGGACATGCCTGCCGCAGAAAGTATTGCCGAGATGATCGGCATTAATTAATCGGCGGCCGGAACAGGGGCGACGGTCTTGCCCTCGATCCTGTCGACGTGACGCTGCTCCAGCTTCATAGGCATGCCGGTGCCGCCCAGCCGGAACATGAGTATCTCGGCCATGATGCTAACGGCAATCTCGTCCGGAGTCCTGGCGTGGATGTCCAGGCCTATGGGCGCCCTCAACTCCTCGATGCGCTCTTTTGAGATGCCGGCGCGCATGAGGTCCTCGTAGATCATGATTATCTTGCGCCTGCTGCCTAGTAGGCCGACGTACTTGGCGGACGTTTTCGCCGCCGCAGCCAGGGCCACGTTGTCATAGCGATGGCCCCTTGTGGCCACGATGATGAACGTGTTGGGGTTTATCGGAATCTCCGGAAATGCCTCATCGGGCGTCTTTACCACAATCATCTCGGCTTCGGGGAAGCGGTCCGAATTTGCGAACTCCGCCCTATCGTCCGTGACGTACACCAGGAAGCCCAGTTTGCCGGCCAAGGGCGCTATGGCATTGGACACGTGCCCGCCACCGCACAGCACTAGCTGAGGCGGCGTAGTGTACGCCTCGACAAAAAACTCGGAGCCGGTATCCGTTATGACATACTCATTGTTCCCGTGGACCATGAGCTCCGTGCCCTTGGCAACAGCGCGCTCGTCCAGCTCAGGCGTGCCCAACGTGCCCACCGTGGAGCCGTCACTACGCACGAAGAACTTGGCTCCGATCTTGGATTCGTTGCCTTCGCCGGGAAGGATAAGGCTGGCCAGCGCTACAGGCTCCCCGCCCTGATACGCCCTGTCAATCTCCTTTGCGAAATCCAGGTACTCATCAGGCTTGTACACCGGGTCGATGAGGAAGTACATCGTGCCGCCACAGATCAGGCCGTCCTCAGCGGCCAGCTCCTCGTTCAGCTCGTATTCGCGGTACTGGGAGGGTCCGCCGCTCTTCATCAGCTCGCTGGCGGCGAACCAGATGTCGCCCTCAACGCAGCCCCCGCCCAGCGTGCCGACTCCCGTGCCGTCCTTGCGCACCAGCAGCTTGGAGCCCGGCTTCTGAGGGGTCGACCCCTTGGTCCTGATAACGGTGGCGACCACCATTGGTTCGGCGTTGCCCAACAGGTTTATGGCCTCTTGAAACACTTCGTGCATACGATATTCACTCTTTATTCGGGGTTATTTTCGCCAATTTATTTGAACGTTTGTACCTAAATAGCTTAACAACTCGATGCCGGCAAATCAATCACGGTCTGGCTTACGATGCCATAGACAGCTTTTTTGGGGTAAAAGGCATTTCGGGCTTGCCCGACGTGCCAGGCACCGTGGCAGCCTTCGACAGGCTCTCCGCTGCGGCGATCCCTCGATATGTCGAGGAGACTCGGCCCCCACTAACACGACGGCGGCGGAGAGTCCGAAGATATTCCTATTTCCGAGTCGGACAGCGCGAACGGGAGGTGCGTCCGCCGTTCGTGGTGCCCACCGCGGCGGACCGAACTTCGGGCCGTCGAAGAACCTGCCTCCGCGGCTACTGGAATTAAAGCTCCGTTATCAGCACCCACATGGGGGCCTTGCCAACGTCGTAAACGCGGATCGGCGACAGCCTGCCGCCGCTCTGGTCTATGCTGTAGGCCGCCAAACGTCCCGACTCCAGGCCCGCTGAGTACAGGAACTTGCCCTGTGGGTCCAGGCTAAAGGCCCTGGGTATGGCCTCCGCCGGCACCTGGCCCAGCGACGTGAGGCGGCCCGTCTCCGCGTCCAGGGCAAAGCAGGCCATGCTGTTGTGGCCGCGGTTGGGCGCGTAAAGAAAGCGGCCGGACGGCGCGATCTGAATCTGAGCGCAACTGTTCTTGCCGGCATACCCGTCGGGCAGCGTGGATATGGTCTGGAAGGCCTCCAGCGTTCCCTTGTCCACATCCAGGTGGTAGCCCGTCACGCTGCTGCCCTGCTCATCGGAGAAGTACAGGATGTCTTTGCTGGGATGGAAGCAGTAGTGCCTGGGCCCCACCTGCGATTCGGGGTTGACCGTGGCCGGGTTATTGGGCGTCAGCTTGCCGCTGTCTTCGTCGAACAGGTACTGGTATATAGCGTTAGGACCGGTCCCTCCGGCGATATGCGGCAGGAAGGCGAACCGGTTGGAACGGTCCGTTTGCATGCAGTGGGCCCCGTTGGCGGTGTCCAGAAGCTCTGTTGGAGTGCCTCCCACCGCGCCGTCGCCGCCGATAGGGTGCACAGCGCATTTGCCGGCGCCGTAGTACGCCGACAGCAGGTAGTTGCCCTTTCTGTCGATGCCCAGGTAACAGGGGTCCGATACCAGAGAGACCTGGCCGATCAGCGATAGTGAGCCCGTGGACTGGTCCACGGCAAAGCTGGAAAGCATGTTAATGTCGCGTTGCGCCGCGTACAGGTAACGCTTGGAAGGGTGCAACGCCAGCGGGGCCGGCCGCCCTTCAACAGACACGTCTTGCCGATGTTGCAGGTCTCCAGAGTCAGGGTCCATCTCGTAGATGGCAATACGGTCCTCTTCGGAAAGCGTGATGTACATGTAGTAGGGCATGGCTTCACCTCGTGATGGGCCTGTGGCCGTCTTGAAGGTTATTTCAGGACGAATATACGAACGTCCATTCCCTGTGTCAAACGGGGGTGTAAACAGACGCGTCAACCAGGGCAATACTTGGGCGGCCGGACCGGTCCTCCGACGCGTCGGGAAGACCCCTCGCTCATCAAAATAGCGAAGGCGGAGTGCGCGGAATCAGAGCCTGAGCATGTTCTCCAGGCGGCGGTAGCCCCGGCACGGACCGACAACGGCCATGTTGAGCTTGTCGGTCACCAGCCACTCGTTGGCCACCCGGTGGAGGTCATCCGTCGTCACCGCGTTGATATTGCTGATAACGTCGTCCAGGTCTTGTATCTCCCCAAGGAGAAGCTCCTGATTTCCTCCCCAGCTAGCCACGGCCCTGGTATCCTCCATGCGAAGCTGCAGGCGTCCGGCGCTCAGGTTCTGGGATTTGGCCAGTTCTTCCTCCGGAACGGTGTCGCGCATAGAGCCAATCTGCTCCAGGATCGTTTGCACAGCATCGTAGACGCGCTTGGGGTCCACGCCGGCGTTGACTACGAAGGCCCCGGTATCCAGGAAATGGGAGACGCCGCTGTGAACGTCGTACGCCAGCGCCCGCTTCTCCCGAACCTCGACAAACAGGCGGCTGCTCATGCCCTCGCCGAGGATGACGCTGAGGAGGTCGGTGGGATAGCGATCTGGATGGGTCAGCGAGACGCCCGGCAGCCCTATGGACAGGTGCGCCTGCTCGGTCCTCTTGTATTCCAACTGGGACTTGGCTTCGTGCTGCGTGCCCTCGAATGGCGCCCAACTGGACTGCTTACCAGACTTCCATCCTTGCGATGAAGCCTCCACGCACTCCACCACATCGGCGTGCGGCACATTTCCGGCCACGCTGATAACGACGTTGGTTGGGATGTAGTGCTTATCCATGAAGTCCAGCATCATCTGGCGCGTGATGCCTGAGACGGACTCCTTGCTGCCGCCAATGTCGCGGCCCAGCGGATGCTCAGGCCACAGCATCTCGTCGATGAGTGCGTCGACCTTATAATTCGGGTAATCGTTGATCATGTTCAGCTCTTCGATGACGACCAAGCGTTCCTTCTCGATTGCGTCCGGCTCGAAGAGGGAGTTGCGCAAGATGTCCAGTAGAAGCTCGAGGCTGGACTGGAAATAGGGCTGGGCAACCTTGCACCAGTAAACGGTGGACTCGTGTTCCGTGGCGGCGTTTAATATGCCGCCTGTGCCCTCAATTGCCGCGCTGATTTCCTGCGGCTGCGGGCGGCTCTCCGTACCCTTGAACACCATGTGCTCAAGGTAGTGAGAAACCCCGGCCTGTTCCGGTGTTTCGTACCTGGACCCGACCCCTATGTATATGCAAATGCTGACCGATCGGGTGTGGGGCATTTCGCTGGTGATGATGCGAAGACCATTGGGTAACGTCGTCTTGCAAAAAGCCGACGGCTTATCCGATATTTCAGTTGTCATACTTCGATTCTAGGTTATGGCCTCAGGAGCGTCAATGAATGCAAGCCCGGCGTTGCATCGGGGGTCCTCGGCGTTACTCCAGACGAATCTCCACTCCCGCGCGCTCCTCCTGAACACGCACAACGGACCCCGCCGCCATACGGCCCCAGCCTTTGTTCTGGCTGTCGATGTAACGCTGCTGAACTATGTTGGATATCTCCATGGGCACCCGTAGCCGCCTGCCCATTTCCGTGGCCAGGCCCACGTCCTTGGCGGCCAGGTCCACCATGAACCCCGGCTCGAAGTTGCCTTTGAACAGCCCGTTGGGGAAGCCCTGCATGGTCTGGGTATTGCCGGAGCTGCCTTTGATGGCATCGAACAGAGTCTGAGGGTCCACGCCCGCCTTGACTCCCAGGGAGAAGGCCTCGGACAGCAATACGCTACAGCTAAGGCCTATCAGGTTGTTGACGATCTTGCAGATGGCGCCGTTTCCAAGTTCGCCGCAGTAAGTGACCTTGTCACCGATGAGGTCAAGAACGGGCTTGTACTGGTCGTACTTGATCTTGTCGCCGCCGACCATCACGCAAAGCGACGCGGCCTCCGCGCCAATCGTCCCTCCGCTGACGGGCGCGTCCAGCACGGTTATGCCCTGTTTATTGGCCCGCTCTGAGATCCGAAATATGGTGTCGGGGTCGGTGGTGCTCAGGTCAAAATAGACCGTGCCGGCCTTTGCGCCCGAGAGTATGCCGCCCTCGCCCAAGGCGACCTCTTCCACATTCTCGGGCCTGGGGAGCGACGTGAACACGACCTCGCTGGCCTCGGCGACGGCCCTGGGGCTGTCGGCCCACGTTGCGCCCATGGCTATCAACTCCTGTGCGGCTTCCTTATGAATGTCGAAAACGGTCATGTCGTGGCCGCCCTTGGCCACGTTCCGGGCCATATGCCTCCCCATGAATCCAACGCCGATAAACCCTACCTTCATGCTGCACCCCTTAAGTTGATTCTTCTGGTATTTAAGATCTGTTCAAGCTTGCGGTCTGCATCATACCCGGACGCATGGCCGATGACAAGAAACGAATCAAGCATAACGCGGGCCGCCGGCAAAAATTGTTACGGAATCCTTAAAGTTTGTCCCCAGCCAATCCGAAGGTCTGTTTTTTGACGTATTCTCCAGTAGAATTAGTTTGTCGGTGATGCCCCCGTTCGATCACAACCTTAGCCGATTGCGAAAACGCCTGTTCATGAGTCCTGGTATACGGAGTGGGGTTCTCATCGCAATCACTTATCCGAAAATGGCATCAAATGGCTCAAGTGAGGCAAATGTTGGATAAATCTTTAGCCATCGTCCTAATCGGCCTGTTGGTCCCATTGCTGGCCGCTTGCACGGGCAACACACCTGCTTCTGATACAGCACCGGCTGCTGCAACCGCTCCGCCTGCGACTTTTGCTGCGCCCGCCGAGTCTGCCACAGAGGTCCCGACGGCGACCGCCCAGTCAGCGCCGGAAGCGCCGGTTACCTCGGAAGCTGCCGACAGCACGCAAGATGTTATTCACGACATCGTGAGGATTCCCACCGGCGACGAAAGGCAAGTCCCTGAGATTCGCGACATTGCAAGTTGGATAAACTCCGAGCCGCTCACATTCGGGGAGCAACGCGGCAAGGTGGTGCTGGTTGACTTCTGGACCTACACATGTATCAACTGCATTCGAACGTTTCCCTTTCTGAAGGTCTGGCACGAAAAATACAAGGACCACGGTCTGGTAATCGTTGGCGTGCATGCGCCGGAGTTCGATTTCGAAAAAGAACGAGACAACGTCGTCCGGGCCACGGAGGAGTTCGGCATCACCTGGCCCGTGGCGCAGGACAACGAGATGGGGACCTGGAGGGCGTTCAATAACAGGTTCTGGCCGGCCAAGTACCTGGTGGACGCAGAGGGCAGGATCCGGTATACACACTTTGGCGAAGGCTCCTACGAAGAGACCGAGTTGTGGATTCGAAGCCTGCTAATCGAGGCAGGGGCGGACCTGTCCAGGGTTTCCGCCGACACAGCGCCCGAGCCGACGCATAGCTCCGCAGCCGGGGCGGCCTCGCCTGGCCTGGGTCTCACGAGAGAGCTTTATGCAGGGTACGAGCGCAACCTGGGCACATTGCTGTCCCGTTCCGCACCGCCATACGTCGCACAAAGGGAGTACTTCGAGAACAGAGATTCTGAGTACAATTATCAGGACCCTGGGGATTACGAAAACCACTTCCTATACATTCAGGGCCTCTGGCGCAACGAGGCGGAACGTCTGGTTCACGCCCGGAGCACGGACGGCTACGAAGACTACCTGGCCACCAAGTTCTTCGCCACCAGCGTCAACGCCGTAATGGCTCCAGGCGAGGGCGAGCCCCTCAAGGTGCGTGTGCTGCTGGATGACGAGCCGATCAGTCCGGAAAACGCCGGCGTGGACGTGATGTTCGACGGGCCTGACGGTCCATACATTTTCGTCGACGGCTGGCGGTTGTACAACATCGTTACACTGGCCGAATTCGAAGGTCACGTGCTGAAACTTAGCTCCAACTCACCTGATTTTTCGCTCTTCGCATACACCTTCGGAGCATACGAAGGCGGTGAACCGGCCAAGGTAGGACCGAACGGCTAGGACCCCCAAGCGGGTTTAGCATCCAAACGAGCATATCTAAGGTCAAGGCATTATGAGGAAACGACAGCAATGGCTTCTGACACTTGCAATATCAGTGGGCGCACTGGCGATAGCATGCTCGCCTGCCGTCGCCCCGCAGAGTACGGCCGCTGACGAAGAATCGGCCGTAGTCGAGACGCGCTTTGATGAGGTCCCGCTCATCAAAGGTCCAGTCTCCGCCGACGGGCTTCAAGCCATCTTCGGCACGCCTGACCTAGGCTTGGGCAGGCAGCGAGTGGGCGTCGTCCTGATCTCACCCCTGGGCCTGGTGCGCTCGCCTCTGGCCACATTCTCAACCTACTTTGTAGGCGACGGCGGGGAGTCGGAGGACCAACATCAGTCCTCTGTGGCCTTCTTCAACCCCTTCCCACTTAACACTCGGGGTATTTACACGGCCAACATGGACTTTGACCGGCCCGGCCTCTGGCGGCTGGAGATAAGTGTACTCGACGAGAACGCCCGGACCCTTCGCGCCGAGCTGGAGTTCCAGGTCAAGGAGATAACGGCCGCACCGAGCGCGGGCGAAAAGGCCATCTCCAGCAATAGCAAGACCATCCACGACGTAGACAGCCTCGCAGAGATCACCACCGGCTCGTTGCAAGACCCCGACCTATACCAGATCTCCATCGCCGACGCCGTAGTATCCGGCATACCCACCGTAATCGTGATGGCCAGCCCTGCCTTTTGCACCAATGCAGTCTGCGGCCCGCAGGTGGACGTGCTGCAGAGGCTTAAGGATGCCTACAAGGGACAGGCCAACTTCATTCACGTGGACATTTACGATAACCCCGAGGAAATTCAAGGGGACTTGAGTAAGGCTATAGTGTCGCCCACCGTGAAGGAATGGAATCTACCCAGCACGGAGTGGTCTTTTGTAATAGACAGCTCAGGCATAGTGCACCAGAGATTCGAGTCCTTCACCGGGTTCGGGGAGATCGAGGCGTCGCTTAAAGAAGTCCTGTAGGTCCCATTTGTAGCCGGCTTACCACTCGGTGACTAATAAGTAACTATCTCCAAATCGTCACGGGGGAATCCAGAGGGGCTGGGGGATGTGCCCCCAGGAACAAGAGCCGCCACGGTGGGCGAGAACAAGGCATCCGCCTTTTTGAGATAGTGACTAAGCCGTGCCCTGCTTCTTCCAGTCTAATGACCAACCCTATCGCTACCCCATTCAGCGTTGAAGTTTCCCGGCACAGTGCTAGTATGCAACGAGAACTTGAGATTGGTGCGAATATTTGCGGATGACTGTTGTCGCCATTCAACCAATAAGTGAACTGAAAAGCTGGTGGAAATCCATCAGGGGAAAGCTGCCGCCCTACTACGAGGTGGAGGGTCCGTTGAAGGCCAAGGAGGCCAACGCCGAAGGCATGCCTCTCATCATAGTGAACACGGCGGCCATCGAAGTGGACAGCGTAACTTTTGGCCGACTATCGGTCGGCGACAACTTACGCGTGAGATACACCAGGGACTCCATAGCCATAAGCATCGATCGAACGACTCCCGGTGTGTCACAAGTGACGTCGGCATAGAGGGAAACAACATCGGCCGTACGTAGACCACTAGGCCCTCGCGGACAGCCCTGCGTCATTGGAGACCGTACTGTCGTCTTCATCCCCGTCTTCAGGCTGGGAGGCGGCGCCTGTCCTGGCGAACTCCCTGGCCTTCCTGCCAAATTCCTCAAGCCGCGCCTCGACCGCGTGATGCACCGTGCCCTCCATGAAGGTGCCGCCCTCCTGCCTCTCCCCCGCCGCAACGCCGGTAAGCACCTCAAGCCCTTCGTCTATGGTGCTCACCGCGTAGATATGGAACTTGCCGTCTTTTACCGCCTGCGTCACGTCGTCTCTCAGCATCAAGTTTTTCACGTTGTCCCTGGGCACCATGACGCCCTGTGATCCTGTAAGCCCCGCCGCGCTGCAAACGTCAAAGAAGCCCTCGATCTTGAAGGTCGCGCCACCGATGGCCTGCACATCGCCCGCCTGGTTCACGGAGCCGGTCACTGCGATACCCTGGTCCAGCGGCATGCCCGACAAAGCCGATATCAGGGCGTACAACTCAGTGGAGGAGGCGCTGTCGCCATCCACCTCGCTGTAGGTCTGCTCGAAGCCGATGCTGGCGGCAAGGGACAGCGGCCTGTCCTGACCATACTGACCGTGCATGTAGCCCGTAAGTATCATGAAGCCCTTGCTGTGTATCTTGCCGCTCAGGTCGGTCTCGCGTTCGATGTTCACGAGCTGGCCGCGACCCAGGGAGACGCGCGCCGATATTCTGCTGGGCTTGCCGAATGCGTAGTCGCCAACGGAGTAAACGGCCAGCCCATTAACCTGGCCAACCGCCTTGCCTTCAGTGGCAATGTGGATGGTGCCCTCTGCTATGAGTTCCTGCAGGTGGTCCTCGGTAAGACTTAGCCGGTAGCGTTTCTGCTCCACGGCCTTGGAAACGTGCTCACCCATGACCAGATCGCCGTTATCTTTGTCGGCCCAGTAGTTGGCCTCGGTCAGAATGTCCGCGATATCCAGGAATCGAGTCGTCAGCTTTTCCTGGTTTTCCACCAGGCGCGAAGAGTAGTCGATGACCCTGGCCACTGCGGTCTTGTGGAAGTGCATAAGAGTGTTGCCACTGGTCCTAGAGGCCACGAACGAGGCGTACTGTTTCTCATTCTCCTGGTTTCTGTCCATTACCGTATCGAAATCGGCGTTCACCTTGAAGTACCTGCGGACGTCCTCGTCCATGGAGCGGAGCATCTGTATGAGCTGAGGGCTGCCGACCATAATCACCTTGGCGTCAATGGGTATAGCCTGGGGCCGCAACGTGGCCGACGGCAATGGGCTATTCTGCTCCCCGATGTTCTCGATGCGGACCTCCCCGCTTCTCAGGCTGCGCTTCAGCGCCTCCCAGGAGAGGGGACTGAGGAGCACATCCCTGGCCTGCAGCACCAGGTAGCCGCCGTTGGCCCTGTGAAGCGCACCCGCCTTTATCATCGTGAGATCAGTTGTAAATGTGCCGACCCTGGCGCGGTAATCGATACGGCCAAACAGGTTGTAGTAGGTAGGGCTGAACTCGAATATCACCGGCCCTCCCTGACAGTTGGTGTTGTCCACCAGGCAGTTCACCTTGTAGCGGATGAAGAAATCGTCACCGTCGCTCGGCAGCGCCGGCATTTGGGGTGGCGACGCAGGCATTGGCGGGCCTTCGCTTGGCTTGAATACATCGATGTTCCTAACCATATCCGCCTCGACATCGGCCAGGAACTGAACGACCTTCGGAAAGTCGGCGTACTTTCCCTGCAGCTCGTCGATTATCGGCGAAAGGGTTACCCGCACGACCTCGGTGTCCACCTCATTTGTCTTGTCGGAGGCCTCTTTGTTCAGCCGCCGCATCTCGCGGGTCAGGCGCGCGATTTCGTGCTGAACCTCATCGGCGCGAGTGCGGAAGCTCTCCCGAAGTTCGTCCGAGAGATTAGCGAACTCCTCCTGGGTCATCTGACGTCCCTCGACAAGCGGCACCGGCGTAATGCCGCTCTGCGTAAACGACACGGTGAAACCCAGCCTCTGCGCCTCCTGCTCCAACTCGGTAGATTGGGACTGGCGTTTCTCCTGGATTTCCTGCATTACCTCTTCGATTCGGTGAGAGTAGTCGTCCGTGTCGAAGGCTCTTGGTATCTCCTGGCGGCATGCGCTGGTCAGCTGGTCCATGTCCTGACCTAGCTGGCGCATCATGCCGCATGTCATGCTGATGGCCAGCGGCTGAGAGGGTTCCTCGAAGTTGTAGACGTAGCCCCAGTCCGGCGGGTTCGGCTTGGCTGATGCGACCTTATCAAGGTAAGAGCGCAAGGCCGTGTTTCTTCCGGAGCCGGGGACGCCCGACACGAAAAGGTTGTAGCCGTCAGCCTCGATATCGACGGCCAACTCCAGCGCGCTCATGGCCCGCTCCTGGCCGATGGTGCCGTCCAGGTGCTCTACCTCGGCGGTGGTCTCAAACCCCAGGGAGTCGGGGTCGCACACCGTGTTCAGCTTGTGCGCCGGGACTTCGAAATCATGGATGCTCATAAACATCTCCTCCCGCAGCCCGGACGGTGGCGTCAAACGAAGGCAGCGGGGCCGAAATACGCCAACCGCGAAACGGCCGTCATCACATGGCGTCCGCCAGCAGCTCGACCAGATGCTTGGCCGACTTGGCTGTCCCGTCCCGGATCTGCTGGCGACACGATATGCCCTCGGCAACCATCTCAAACTCGCCCTCCCCGGCGCGCATGGCGTCGCGTATGGCCGGGAACAGTGTCATTTCGCCGATGCTCATGGACATATCGTAATGCTCCTTCTCCATGCCGAAGGAGCCGGCCATGCCGCAGCATCCCGATGGAATCTCCCTGGCGTCGCAGCCGGGAATGGAGTTCAGCACCTGCATTGCCGGGGCCGTGCCCACCAGCGCCTTCTGGTGGCAGTGGCCATGCAGCAGAACCTTCTTGGGCGGCTTCGTGAACTTGAGCTCGGCTCCCAGCTCTTCCTGGGCGTACAGCACGAACTCTTCGATAAGCATCGTGTTTTCGGCCACGGTCTTGGCACGCTCGTTGTCCGCCAACAGGTCCGGGTAGTCGTCCTTGAAGCTGAGGATGCAGCTGGGCTCTATGCCCACCAGCTTGACGCCGTTCTTGACATGCTCGTAAATGCTGTCCACGTTGGTCAACGCCGCCGATTTAGCCTTGTCCATCATGCCCTTGGAAAGCATTGGCCGGCCGCAGCAGGTCACCTTGGGCAGCACCACCTGAAAGCCCATGCCCTCAAGGACCTTCGTCGCGGCCCGGCCAAGCTCCGGATGGTTGTAGTTCGTGAAGGTGTCCGGGAAGAGGAGCACCTGGCCCAGCCTGGCGTTGGCCGCAGGCGAGCCACCCCTGGCCCTAAACCACTGCGTGAAGCTCTGGCCGGCAAGTGGGGGAAGTGTCCGTCGCCTATCCACACCGGCGTATTTCTCCAGAAGGTCTTTGAACACGCCGGTCTTCATAGACCAGTTGGTCAGTGGCGCGAAAAACGAGCCCAGCCTGCTCAAGGCGGCCACGTTGCCGAATATACGGTTCCGAAGCGGGAACCCGTTGGCCTTGTGATACTTGTCCAGGAACTCGTACTTCAGCTTGGTCATGTCCACGTTGGAGGGACACTCGGCCTTGCAGCCCTTGCACTCCAAACAAAGGTCCATGACATCAAACAATCGTTTGCTGGTGAGCGAACCGGCGGGCAGCGCGCCGGACATCGCCCCGCGCAAGGCGTTTGCCCGGCCGCGGGTGGAGTGCTCCTCCTCTCGGGTCACCATGTACGATGGGCACATGGTGCCGCCCAGGACCTTTCGGCAGGCGCCCTGCCCGTTGCACATCTCGATGGCGTGGGCGAAGCTACCTTCCTCGGAATAATGAAAGCCAGTCTTAACGGGCACGGTGCTGTAACCCGGCCCCAATCGCAGATTCTCCGTCATGGGGGCAGCGTCCGTTATCTTGCCGGGGTTCATGATGCCGTCGGGGTCAAAGGCCTTCTTCACCTCGCGGAAAGCCTGGTAAAGCTGGCCTCCGAACATCTTTTCGTTGAAAGGACTGCGTACAAGGCCATCGCCGTGCTCGCCGCTGAGGGACCCGCCGAACTCCAGCACAAGGTCGCTTATCTCCTCGGCGATGGACACCATCGTGTCAACGCCATCGGACTGCTTGATATCGATAAGCGGGCGAATGTGAAGGCACCCCACGCTGGCGTGCCCGTAGTAGCCGGCCTCTGTGCCGTGGGCACGGACTATCTCGTCGAAGCGCTTTACGAACTCGGGCAGCTTCTCGGGCGCAACGGCCGTGTCCTCCACGAACGGCAGGGGCTTGGCATCGCCCGGAACGTTCATCATCAGGCCCAGGCCGGCCTTGCGGACATCCCACACATTGGCCTGGTCCGACGCGCTCGTCAGCCGCGGCATTGCATAGCCCATGCCGCCGCGCCGCATGCGTCCCTCCAGGTCATCCAGCTTGGAGTTTAGCTCGGACTCGGTCTCGCCCGTCAGCTCAACGACCAGCAGGGCCTCGGGTTGCCCGACGATGAAATCGGTCATGCGGGCGTACGCCAGATTCGACTGCGCCTGCCGCAGAATCATGCTTCCAATGAGCTCCACGGCGGACGGGTCGATCTCCAGGGCGATGACAGTGGCCTCCATCGACTCGATGAGGTCATCGAAATGCAGCACGGACAGCGCCTTGAACTTTGGCATGGGCACCAGCCTCAGCTTGGCCTCCGTGATGGTGACCAGCGTGCCCTCCGAGCCCACGACGAAGCGCGCCATGTTGAACTCGCTACCGCCTACGAACTCATCCAGGTTGTAGCCGGAAACCCGCCGCTGAATCTTGGGGTAGCGGGCCAGAATCTCGTCGCGGTTGGCGTCGCCCACCGCAAAAATGGTCCTGTATATGTCGCCTTCGAGGCCGTCCGCGCGCAGCTTGGCCTCAAGCTGGGCGCCGTTGAGCGCCCCGAAATTCGCCGTCGCGCCGTCGGACAGGACCACGTCCATATCGTGCACGTTGTCAACGGTCTTGCCCCACACGATGGAGTGAGCGCCGCAGGAGTTGTTGCCCAGCGCGCCGCCAATATTGCCTCGGTTGCTGGTGCTGGGGTCGGGAGCGAACATCATATTGGTGGAGCGTATCTCGTGGTTTAGCTCGTCGAGAATGATGCCCGGCTGGGCCCTGACCCAACCCTCTTCCTCGTTTACCTCAATGATGTCCCGCATGTACTTGGAGAAGTCCACCACGATGGCCTGCCCCACGGTCTGACCGGCCAGGCTGGTCCCACCGCCACGGGGGAGCACAGGCACGCCATGCCTGTTGGCCGTCTCGACTACCGCGATTACGTCCTCGGCGTTTTTGGGCAGCACAACGCCGATGGGCTCTATCTGGTAAAGGCTGGCATCGGTGCTATAGAGCATCCGGGTCATCTTGTCGAATCTGACCTCGCCGGAAACGAGGCGGCTCAACTCTTCGACAAGCTCCCTCGTATCGGACTCCGCAGCCTTTGTAACCATGAATCTCCTCCGCCCCGAGAAGGCGTTGCATCCCTACATAAAGTCATTGAATAGGATATATCCTTTGGGCGAGAGATTCAAAGCGGCACAGCCGTTGCGAATGGCAACGGTTACGGTACGCGGGACAGGTTTTATGTGCGCGCCGAATATAGAGGCCGTGCGCCGCTGTCAGGCGGGCGCCGTGGAGGCCTGGTTGAGCTCACGTTGTGACATGAACCAAACAGCGGGCGAAAAGAACACCCAGAGCAGAAACATAAGTAATCTGGGGTACTTTTCGTTTGTGAAAAGCGCCAGCTCTTTGCAGTAGTGCCAGCCGGCAAACCAGTTCGCTATGGGTATGAACAGCAGCACCACCCATAGCCCTGTTTGCGATGTGCAACTCCTTGCAGGGTCACGTAAAACCGTTATAGCCGCAGGGTGATAACAGTGAGGTCAAACAGAGACTACATGTTTCGGCGTTGGATATGATCGGTCTTCGTTCCCTCCCAAATCTTCTGCGATTGATCACAGATGCAGACGAGTTTAAACAGAGCATGCACCGCTTTTATGCCGACAATGCGACATCCATTCGAAAGGCTGAATACCAAATTGCGAAATCCAACACGCGGAAAGGAAACCTATTCAGTAGGGTTGCCGAATATGTGCATGACCCGACGCCAGTTCATGAGCACCAGCACCCCACCCAATGCGAAGAAACCATATGCAAAATACAGCCTCATCTGCGGATCGGTGAAGAAAAGATGCGCCACGAACGTCACGAGCAGTACCGCACCCGCCCTCCACGTGATGATCCTGGGAGCTATCAGAAGGATGGCGAATACCGACATGGCCGACGTCAGCAGGAACTCTATGGACTGCCTATCGTCCAGTGGGAAGCTCAGTGGCACGCCGGGCGACGCGAAGCTGAATATCAAAACCATGCTGCCAATTAGCAGAGTGAGTTGATTGACTTCCGACGAGATCAGAGTGGTCAGTCCGGCCACGGGATTGGCTCGCAGGGTAAACAGAATCGCAATGATTATCTCCGGTGACTCCGATGCAAGAGGGGCGAGCCACTGGATGAGGATGAACTCGTCAATGCCCAGCCTCTCTCCGGACAGCACCAGGCCTTCCACGAAAGGCTCTGCGGCAACCAGGATTATGGCGGCGGCGTAAACGAATAGAAAGATAACCCAGGCACGCCGGTGGCCGGTTTTCAGGGAACCCAGCAACGCGGCGACTCCGATCAGATCTGGTTCCTCGGATTCCCTTTTTGAGCTGGCCCACAGGTAAAAGAGGTAAAGGCCAATCAGCACTGCCGCGAGAATCATGTGGACCTGTTGAGTTATGAAAATGACCAGTGTCAGAAGCGTCGCGATTGCCAGCACCGGCAGCTCCAGAGTCATGAAGCCGCGCATGTCCAGCGGTTGCTTGCGCTTGAGCCAGTAGATAAGTATTACAGCAGACCACCCCAGTCCGATGAGGAGCCTGTTCGCACCTGTGACGTTGGCCGCCACTCTTGCCATCGCATCGGTAATAACTGGCGCTTCCGGATTAAACGAGGCCCCCGCCTGCGATGCCAGCACGGCCTCGATGGCGTACTCCGGGAGTATGGCTATGAGAGCGAGAACAGCGATTGCCAGGGACGCCGACACGTCCAACTGTGCCACCTCAGCGGCCCACGACAACAGGAAGGCACCACCCACTATACCTAAGCCGAATAACAGCGCTGCCAACGGCGCCGGCAGGTGAATCCCAGAAAATCTCAATATCACCGCAGGAAAACCCGCCGCGATGAATAGTGCTACCCAGGTCCAAAGCCGATAAGAGCCCGACGAGTTCTCCGCCAACTGCCTCTCCTCAACAAATCCGATTGTTCAAGGTGATTGCCGATTAGTCTATTAAGAATCCTTTGAAGATACCAGATTAATGTAATCACCTTTGGCAGCCAAACAGGGGGCAGCCAAACGTGCGATACCGGGCCAAAGAGAAGGCCCGCTTTCGCGGGCCCAAGTCCGTTGAACAAACGGCGACTGGACGCCTAAGAAACTCTTACCACGCTGTAACGAACTAATCCTTTGGGCGTAATAACATCTACCTCGTCACCGACGGACTTGCCAACCAAGGCCTTGCCAAGAGGCGACACGTCTGAGATTCGGGCCTCCATGGGATTAGCTTCCGTTCGTCCCACCAACGTATAGCTGCTTTGACGGCCTGTCTCGATTTCCTTAACGGATACCTTCGTCCCTATGTCGACGGTCTTGGACCTTTTTCGCTTGGAGCTATCGACTACAACAGCCTTCTTGAGGGTGTCCTCTATCTCCCGGATCCTGGACTCCACCAGCCCAAGTTGCTCTCTGGCTGCCTCCAGCGGAGCGTTCTCTCTAACATCCTTATCCGCCGCAGCCTTCTGGATCTGAAGCGCCAATGGCTGCCGCTCAGATTTCAAGGATTTCAACTGCGTCTGTAATTGCGAATGGCCTTCCGCCGTCAAAGCGAAAGCATCTTCTGTCTTGGAGGCGCCACGAACCCTGTTTTTTGCCTTGCGTATTCTGACGTGCTGGGCGAGATTGACATTTATGAGGCCTTGTTTGCGGGCGTAGGAGAGGAATCCTCTGATAACCTGCAACCGCTCGGTAGCCAGAGGCGTGGTGCCCGTGCCACCCACCTGATCAGCATAATCTCCGATTTCCGACGGGTTGATCTCCGAAACGGACCTGTCGCCACCACACCACTGCACAAACTTGAACAGCTCACGATGAATGCTCTCATCGTTATCTTTCGATTTCAAGCTATCTACGTAAATAGCCACTGCTTCAAGAAGGGTCCTGATCTCGCCTGTTTCTAAAGTCAAAGTCCCATCTCCTTGTGAAGCTAATCACTATTATGGTAATGAAAATATCAGACATCTGTCAATGAGGCGCGCGCCTCCGCAAGGGGCGATCCAAGTGTTCATGCACAGCCAAACGCGGCCCCACACCGCGTTAAGCAGATGGAAACCGCGCTAATTCTGCACCGGGTTGCGTGACTGGCCTATATGGCTACGCCATACCGCCTCTTCTTGATAGCCAGGTTAATGAATGTCTCCATGCGGCGCACTCCATGCGTCATGGCCACCTTGGTCCGCAGGAAATGGCTCAACTCCTCAGACGATTTGAGCGTGGCCCACGCGAAAATATCAAACGAGCCGGTGGTGACCGAGACCCAGTTGATCTCGTCCATGTCCGCTAGGGCCTCTGCCACGGCATCGACCTTATCGGCGTCTACCTGCACGCCGATGAGCACCTCTGATTTGTACCCCAACTTCGCGGGGTCCGGCAAGGCCACCACCTTGATGTATTCCTCTTGCACCAGCCGCTTAAGCCGTCGCCGGACTGTCTCCTCACTCACACTCACCTTCCGGGCGATGCCGGCATTTGTGGCGGTCCCATCTTCCTGTAGCAACGATATGATCTTTAGGTCTAGTTTGTCCATTTAACCTTTAAACCTTCCCTACTTTAAAATGGTATTTTACATAAAAACATATCGTTACTTACGAATTTAGTAATAACATGCCCTTTTATGCGTGTACACTGTCAATTTTAAAATCAATTCATTATGACATAATTTTCTCCAGACTTCAAACATTTTCTTCGTCTCAATGGTCGAATCCCGAACTAATTCCCAACCTCCGTAAGGTATTCGGTTCCGATTCACCTGGTGATGGCGCGTAAAACCAAAACGAAAGGAACGCAGGTTTCACGGCGGTGTCACAAGATTTCACTGCGATGTCCCCCGCCATGCACGGAAATTACCCCAGGCCATTCCCTTCAAGCTGCTAATTTGGACTGCGGGACAGCTTCGATGTCGTGCCGGCGCCGGCCAGTCCACCTGTGTCCCCAACCTAGCCACATTCAGTCAGACAGGGCACGGAGCCGTTTGATTAGGAGTCAGAGAATTGTCGTCTTCCACCTCCACAGATCGGATTGAGCAGTTTTTCCACCATCTTGCCATACTGAAAGAGTACGCCAAGAGAGTTATAGTTTCCGGAAGTCCGCTTACGCCAGACGAGGAGCAAGACAGGGCTGACCGCATCCACGAATTTCTGAATATCGGGTACTCGTTCGATTTGACGGAGAAAGAGATGGTCACCATTCTCTACAGAGAGCTGTTTACAGTAGCTTAGACTTCCTCGTCGCAATCGCTTCGGATACATCTCCAGCGCTGGGTTTGCTCCCCTGTCCGGCGCACGCAAAACCGGGAACCAGCCCCAGAATACCATTTCATCATTATTCGCCTCCATTCCTACCGGGCTTTCGCTGTGGCCGTGACACCTGGATGGCCAATCGACACGCATCGCCTTCGCGGCAGAATTGTGATAACTGGGCCCGTGCGATATCCTATGCAATACGCAGGCAACATCCCAGACATAGGAAACGAATATGACAGACAACAGTGAACTGGAGTACCGAGGGACCCTGGTGCTGCCGGGTGAGCAGGAGGCCCGCGCTGTCTCCATTTCCATGAATATCGCCGACAACACGGTACAGGTGCGATTCGAACAACCCGTCGAAGGCAAAAACAACTGGGACGGCTCGAACGTAAAGTTGGCGCGACGGCTAAAATACAACGAGGCCGTGTTTTCCACCACCGGTCTGCCGATGGACCCCGTGCAGCTTACGTGGAAGTTTAACGCCAGCATCCTGGATGACTCGCTGGCGGGAGTGATAATCCCCAGACCCAATGCAATGAGGGTCACCGGGGAACGCGGATTCATACTTTCCAAGGTGTCCTGAGGCGGTCACGGAACCGCCGGAATCGCGTGGTCTTGGGTTCCAGGCAAGGCGTGTTCATAGGCATTGCCAGTGGCAGGCTATGACCCGCCGACGCCTGTTTCGCCTTGTCTTCCGCTTATACACGCACCTGGTTCTGTATCAGGAGCATGCTACTCTGTCCGCCTCCTCCTACGCTGGTCATTCATCTCCAGCACTACCGCGCCCTCCTGTGCCGGGCGTTGGGCCGGTCCGTAGTTATCTGGTGGCCGATTTGGTGTAGCTAGCGGCTGTGGTGGCCGTTAGCCGCACGCCTGACATTTCAACAAAGCCGAGAGATGACGAGGAAGCCAAACTACTTCGATATCCTGGAAGTCGGCCCGGCGGCCAACCCTGAAGAGATCCGTAAGGCCTACCTCGAAAAGGCTCGCCGGTACCACCCCGACGCCTTGCGCGGTGCCGCTGCCGATGACGCCACGGCGTCGGGCGAGAAGATGAAGGCGATAAACCTGGCGTACGAGGTCCTTCGCGACGCCGAAAAGCGACGCGCGTATCAAAAGTCGCTAGGTGGCGCATACATGGCCCCGGCGCCTGTGGTCGAAAGCGTTGGCCTGAACATTAGCAAAGCAACACCAGGCGTGACTTACGCTGGGTACCTCGTTGTACGCAACCAGGGCGGACGCTACGCCAAACTCAAGATCACGCCAAGCGCCGCATGGATCAAGGTGACGTCCCTGCGCCCGCTGACGGCGGATAAGCAGTTGCCGCTCCGGGTTGATGTAGACATGCGCGTGGACCAGTGGTCATGCACGTTCCGCGAAAGCCTGACCGTCAGCCTGGACGAGGCTTCCACGACGGCATCGGTCTCTGTGCAGACTCGGGATATGGCTCAGCGGCCGGCCGGCGCTGCTTACGCCGGCCGGGGCGATAACATCGGCGGGAAGGAGCGCCTGGAGAATGAGGTCTCACGCGTTTCGCGTCTCCCGAAGAATGACGGCTCGCCATTTTTCGGGTACATGGACCAGAAGCCTGACAGAGTTCTGTACACGCACGTGGGCAGGCTAATAGGCGCTGCATCCGGCGGTATGATGGCTTTGACGGCGACCGCCTGGGTGGCGTTCCAGGGCGTCGAAGCGCTCGGCAGGTGGCCGAGTCTTGGCGTCACCTTCGGCATATTGGGAGGCGTTTACATGGGATTCCTAATCGTTCCCGCAGCGGTCGCCCTCGGATTTGGCACAGGTTGGCTGGCTGGATTCGGGGTCTGGTCGCTCCGCAAAATGGTGGCGCATATCGCGTAGGCCCCGGGCAATTTACAAGGGGACGGCCAGCCCAATGGGCCGCCTTGGTAAAAGGCTCGATTTCCGCGACGACCCGGCCCATTCCGGGCAGCACAAGCCGTTGGTCAAAGAGTGCCTGCCCGTAGAGGAGCGCTCTCCCGGTGCAAAAATTGCAGGATCTCCTTTTGCGACTCGAACACGTTGGTCTCGTGGTAGGGAATGGAATACTTCTCGCAAACAGCCTTAACTATGTAATGAGCCTCTCTCAAATTGTTGCGCGGCATGCTTGGAAAAAGATGGTGCTCAATCTGAAGATTCAGCCCGCCATACCAGAAATCGGTCAGGACGTTGCTCTTCACGTTTCGTGCCGTCAGCACCTGCCGACGGAAGAAATCCAGATCGTCGTCATCGCCCAACATCAGCATGCCCTTGTGATTCGGAGCGAAGACAGAGCCCATTATCAGTCCGAAAATGGCCTGATTGATAATGAAAAAGTACAGCACTTGCCAACCATCCAAAAAATAGAATAGCAGGGCGAAGTAGCTAGCGAAATGGGCTACCATAAGCAGGGGTTCGACAACCTGGTACTTGACCCTCCTCGTCATCAGAAACTGAATGCCGGCCAGCCTAAGTCCCAACCCTTCCAGGAGCAGCATAGGTATAAAGAAGAAGGCCTGGTTCTTGACGATAAACCTGAAAACGCCCCTTTTTTTCAGCGCCTGCTCCTTAGTGAAGGCAAGCACAGGGAAATCTGCGTCAGGGTCCAGAAGCACATGGTTGGGATTGTTGTGGTGCCGATTATGCTTATCAAGCCACCACGAACGCTCCAGCGCCAGCAAGAAGCTAATGAAGAGGCTGAGAATTTCGTTGTTCCGGGCGGAATGAAAGACCTGCCGATGGCCCGAGTCATGGCCTATGAATCCCAGCTGGGCGAACGCCAGGGCGAGCAGGCCGGCATTGGCGTACTGAACCCACATGTTATCTACAAGCACCAGGATGGAAATGCTGAGGGCCAAAAGGGCCAACGAGGAGCCTATCTTGAAGGTGTAGAATGCCGGCTGCCTGTTCATCAGCCCAGCCTGTTTGATTAGCTGCCTAACTTCCGCGTACTCATTTACCTGTTGTCGTATTGATTTAACCTGCGGCCGTTCTGGTTCACCCCTCACCTCTGCTACCGGCACCGCAGTACTATACTCCGAGTTCTCCAGTTGTACGTTTGCAGTAGAATCATCGTCTATGACAGTCCTCCCGAGACCAATTTACCGCTTTTCATATAAGCTAACACTTCGCCAGTATCCACGCCTAGATTATTCCTAGGCACTAATACGGCAATACGTATGCGGCAACAACAAAATAAAACGTTCCGCTGGCGACTACCACCATCGAATGAAAAACCTCATGAAAACCAAATACCCTTGGAAACGGGTTAGGCCAGCGGAACAAGTATATCAGGCCCGCCGCGGAGTAAAGCAGCCCACCTGTGACCAAAAGAACAAGTGCGACGGTAGGTAGGGCAGCGGCAAGCTGCATGGCGGGTATAAGGCCAACCCATCCGATTGCCAGGTAGCTTACGACCCCCAGCCAACGTGGGGCGTTCGGGGCGGTAGCTTTCAACACTATGCCGGCAATTGCCAGACCCCAAACCACACTCAGAATCGGTATGCCCCTTCCGTTACCCAGAAGATTGAGGGCGAACGGTGTGTAGGTGCCCGCGATGAGCACATATATCATTGAGTGGTCCAACCGTCGCATCACGCCGCGAACGCGAGCGCGCAACGGCATCACATGGTAAATTCCGCTGGTTGTGTACAGCAGAATCAGAGAGGCCCCGAATACCGCGGCCCCCACGTAATCACGCGTGGAGTCGGCCAGGAGAATCAGAAACGCCAGGGCCAACGGGGTGACGGCGGCGGCCACAAGGTGAATGTAGCCTCTCATCATGGGGCGGGTAGTCGAGCTAACGGCGGGATTCACCTTTGTAGTCTACCAAATCACCATGCCCGCCAGCCAACAAAAACGGCCGCTCTCGCCTTCACGCCGGCACGCATGCTGCGGGTCACGATTACTTCAACAACTGGCCCAACCGTTTCCGTCGACTGCCTCAGAACGCGGATTCTGCCAACGAGCATTCGGCGCCCGCACCGTAATCAAGTGACTCTTGCCTGGGCATCCGGCGAGAAAAGCGGAAAACAGGGCCTAATCGGCTTCACACATCCCGGCCCATTATGCTGTGGTTGCTGGCGCCAAAGGTGGGAATCGGAGTTGGCTATATTGGACCATTTTTCCCGATTTCTGCTGGTGCGTTTCCGCACCTGCCCTACAACACGGAGGTCCAGCTGGGTGTATAGTTTTCTGCGCTTCAATTTCTGAGTCCGGACCTCATTCGTTTCTGTAGGATCCACGGGCCTTGCAGGGCTCTGCGAGACTTTACCCGGGGGTCTGTAATAGGATAGAGCTATTATTGCAACGACCCATCCGAACAGGGAGGTAAGTACATGCATCTGCTGGAGGTATTGAATCCGGTGGCCCCGCAAAGGGGCGTAGCGACGGCGATGACCATAAACCCCAGGCCGGCTAGTCTGGATAACAAGGTGGTCGGCCTGATTTGGAGCGGCACGCATGGTGGGGACGTCGCGCTCAAAACGGCGGGGAGAATGCTCCAGGAGAGGTTCCAGAACGTCGAGCTGAAATTCTATAAGGGCGGCGGCTACCCCAATCCTCCGCATATCGTGAAGCAGGCTGGAGAGGAGTGCGATGTCGTTATCGGCGCGACAGCCGATTGAGGGACGTGCGCGTCGTGGATGGTCCACGACATGATCGAGATCGAGAAGATGGGCAAGCCCGCAGTGCCTATCGTCTCAGGTCGATTCGAGGGCGATGCCATCGCAAGCTCTCGCGCCTTCGCCATGCCGGACTTGCAGTTCGTGATCGTTCCAAGAATTTACCGAAACCTGCCCCTTGATGAGTGTGCCAGACAGACGGAGCTGGCCTTTGACGACATTGTAAATATCCTCACCTCCAGCGGCGATGCCGGCGAGCGGGACAGCTCTGTCGTCACCTCCGGCATGCATCGCTTCGAGGGGGACGACCTGTACGATGCCGTTCTACGCATGAACGAAGAGTTTATCCAGCAGGACTGGGGAGACGGCTTCCCCTTGCACCCCCCGACCCCGGGGGCAGTCGAAGAGCTGGTAAAGGGCACGAATATGCCGGCCGACCACCTGGTATGCGATATGCCTCCGGGCTTTGGCCTCGCAACGGTGGAGAAGATCGCCATAAACGCTGCGATGGCGGGCGCCAAGCCTGAGCACATGCCTGTGATCATGGCGGCTGTCAATGCCATGCCTCAGTTGGGTCCTCATGGTGGCAAGTCACTCCTGATGTCCACCAGCCCCCATGCCCCAATTCTGGTGGTGAACGGTCCCATCGCCAAGGAGCTTGGCATAAATCCCAGGTCGGCGTTGGGACCCGGGCGCGACAACCGGGTAAATATCACCATTGGCCGGGCATTCTCTCTATGCTTGAGAAATATTGGATACTGGTATCCCAACCAGATGGACATGGACACCATCGGCACCACTCGCAAGTTCGTCCACTGCATAGCAGAGAACGAGGACATGAGCCCCTGGGAACCGTACCACGTGAACGCGGGATTCAAGGCTGAAGAAAGCGCGGTGAGCGTGTTCATCACGAATGGCGAACTGGATGTGCAGGACCAGGGAAACACAACTGCCGAAGGGCTGCTAAAGACCATAGCATATGGCCTCAGCTTCGGGACTCGCAGTCTTGGAGAGCGCCACGGCGCCGAGAGGCTTATATTCATGCCGCCGGATGTGGCGCGCCCAGTTGGGGCTCAAGGCTTTTCCAAGCGGGCCGCCATGGAGTTCATTCACATGCATGCCAACGCCAGCCTGGGAAAGATGATTCAGTACATGCCGCTGGAAGGAGAGGAACGGGTGGCCGCTAACTGGAAATGGCTGGAAAGCCTGACGGAGCAGGAGCGCCTGGACATGACGGTGCCTGTTCTGGAAAGCGCGGACCGATATTACATCGTGGTGGTTGGAGCGGACAGGGCCAAGACTCTGGTAATGCCGACCGGCCCCAGCCCCGCAACCGTAGGGATTGACCAGTACAGAGCGTAGTCAATCCCGGAAAAGTTATGGCTGTATATGATCGAAATTGAGATGTCCAAGGGAACGATAGAGAGCTTGTCGCGGACAAATATACTCAGGCCCAGATGCTTGGCCGTCTAACGTGTCGGAAGTCGAAATGGGGAATCGTTTGCGTCGTGGACAATGCTGTCGTGCCCGCCTGAGGACCGAGATGGCGTTTCAGGGGAATTTCGCAATCCCGTAAATCGTGCAGATGTATGATCCAGAACATCCAAGGAGGCGGACCGATGAGACTTGAAGGCAAGGTGGCGATCATAAGTGGGGGCGCACGCGGCATGGGCGCAACCGAGGCCCGCATGTTCGCGAAGGAGGGGGCGAAGGTCGTGTTCGGCGACGTGCGCGACGACCTTGGCAAGCAGGTGGAGGCCGAGATCAGCGAGTCGAGCGGAGAAGCGATCTACGTTTCGTTGGACGTTACCGATGAGCTGTCTTGGCAAAACGCCGTCGATATGGCGGTGTCGCGGTTCGGAAAGCTCGACATTCTCGTGAACAACGCCGGAATCGTCTACAACCAATCTGGCGACGATGCGACGGTCGAGGAATGGGACCGGTTGATGGACGTGAATGCCAAGGGCGTATTTCTCGGCATAAAGGCGGTGATTCCCGAGATGCGCAAGGCCGGTGGCGGCTCTATCATAAACATATCGTCCATTTCAGGCATGATTGGGCAGCATAGAATTCACCCAGGATACAACGCATCCAAGGGGGCGGTGCGGCTTCTGACCAAGGCCACGGCCATTCAATACGCGAACGACGGCATTCGAGTCAACTCCGTGCACCCAGGCCCCATCGCCACACCGATGAACGAAGCCAGCAGGGCCGACCCCGAACATTACCAGAATAGTATCGACAGCACCCCCATGGGACGGTACGGCCAACCCGAAGACATCGCCTATGGAGTCCTGTTCCTCGCGTCCGACGAATCGTCTTACATGACAGGCAGTGAGCTTGTCATCGATGGTGGCTACACGGCCCAGTAGCTGCTGCTCTTTGCGTTCTCGGCTGGCCGAGATGCTTCGTCGAATCTGGGTCGCCTAACGCGGCCAAATAAGGCCATGAATCCGCCAATTGATTTGGCGGGTTCAGATGGCTTCCATGCAATCTCTATGCCAGCACGCGCTCGAAGACGTAACGGCCCAGGTCGCGGTTTTCCTCGAAGGTGAAGCCGTCGAAGTCGCCATTGTATCCCAGCAGCGGAATGGCCTGCTCGTACGTGGAGGCGTGCGAACGTAGGCGCGGCGGGAGTTCAACCTCGTTGGGGTCCCCAAATACAACGTCCTTCGTGCCGTTGACCACGAGGTCGCCGATGCGCTCGTAGTGCAGGCGCAGCTCATCCGCCGCTTCCTCGCGCGTGAGAACGTAGTCGACACCTGTCGTCTCCCGGAGCACCTTCGCCGCCTCTGGCGTCTCCGAAATATGGTCCAGGTACACAAACATGAACCCCCCCAGGTTGGAATGATGCACGGTGTACCGGTCCTTGATAATCGGCACAGCCCTGGCTGCGATGCCGTATTTCGACAGCGCTGCCTTCAAGTCCACCATCTCACGCTTTGACGACATGCCGTGGTCTGCAGTAAGCAGCAGGGTAACGTCGGGATGGTGTGCCACAAGGTCACCGATGGCGTCATCCAGAATAGTCAGGTGCTGCTGCGACTCCGGCTCGTCCGGCGCGTAGGTGTGCATTGCGTAATCTGTCGTCGTCAGGTAAACGATATCAAACGGCCCGCGCCGGGACATTACGAGATCACCGGCGCGTATCATCCAGCCATTGACCTCCAGCGAATAAATCGGCGGCGGTTCGCCGATTTCTTTCACAACCCAATCCAACGGTTGCTCGGATGACAAGGCCAACGTAGCGCCGTCCGTCAGCAACGTCCGAAGCTTGTCCTTCGAAGTAACGATCAGCGAGGTTTTGCCGACCTTCGCGGCTCTTTGGAATATCGTCTCCGTCAGAATGTATTCCGAAGACTCCATGTAGATTTCCTCGCCGGTCTCGCGTACCAGCCGGTAGTTCGAGCTTATTCCATGGCTCTCGGGGTAGCTAGCCGTTATGAGCGAGACGTTGTTGACGTTGGTTACCGACGGCATCATGCTGCGGCCTGTTTTCAGGAATCCTTTGCGGGCCAGCTCTCGCAGATTAGGGGTCTCGCACGCGTCGAGGTATTCAGGGTCAAGGCCGTCAACGCAGATAATCACTGTGGATTCAGGCATGTTTCGTCCTTTCGGTCAATCAGGCAGATGTTACCACGACATCAGGTGGTCAACGCCATAAAGCGGAACAACGCCGATCTGAAGCAGATGGCAGCTGAGCTGTCTCCCGAACCGCACCGTCTGAAAGATACGGCGATACCGGTGCTGGACGAAGGCCACACCGGCTCGTGGGTGCCGCAGAGATCGTTGCGGTACTGGAAAGAGTCGAGATATCCCCATGCTACAGGCGCCAGGTCATGGCAGAGTTGGGCGCTCCCAAGAGCACATATTAGGTACCAGTTCTGGCCCTATTCGGAGGAATTCTGTTCCTCATCTTCGGTTTGGTCCTCGGGCCTACCTTCATCTCCCATGCGGTAACGTCTGGGCCGTCGACCGGCATCTGCAGCTTGGCCGGCGCCCAGTCCATTTCAGACCTGGTGCCGCCAATTTATTACACCGTGGTCGCCATTTGCGGACTCGGCATGATAGGCGCGGGTGGATTCAGCGCGGCCAAGAGCGTTCGTGGATAACGGGTCGCGCCAAACGACGTAGGGCAAAGGCGGCATAGTGATGACGGGCGATGAAGTGGCGGAGTATCTCCAATGTCGTTGCGGCGGCCGCGGAAACAACGTCGCCATCGCCCCTCTAGCCGAGTCTGTAACAAAAGGCTCCCACTGCCGAGATTGGGGGGGCCCCTGTCTTGTCTGAAGCCGAAGAACACCAAGCATGAACAACATAGCTCCGTGAACATTTGTCTTTTTTACAAGGAAAAGCCGCTCTCGGCGATATACCAGGAGCGGCTTTGTTATGCTGGTGCCGAAGGTCGGAGTCGAACCGACACGTCCGTGAGGACAACGGTTTTTGAGACCGTCGCGTCTACCATTCCGCCACTTCGGCTTGTTCCGGATGACCTGGATTCGCATTGGCCGGCCGGCGCACCACACTTGATAGATTGGCATGACATTTTGCAGGTCGCGCACTCGACATGTTGGCACTGACATCCTTACGCGAACCAAGATGTACGCGACTCCGCCAACACCCGGCTTCTCGTCCATATACCCTGTCATTGTACAGAGAAAAGTGAGGCCGCGCATTAGTGTGCGCGGCCTCTGGTAGCCGTCATTGGGGAGCCAGGCCGTTTTACATCTCCATCTTTTTTTCGCCGGACAGGTAGGCTTCAGGGTCCTTCTCGAAGGCCCTGTTGCAGCCCGGACCGCAAAAGTAGTACGTATCGCCCTTGTGCTCGAATGTGCCGCCATTAGGCTTGGCCATATCCACATCCATGTGGCACACCGGGTCGACCGCCGTCTCTCCGCCACCTCGATTGATCAATGGGATTTTCATTTCTTCTCCTCGAATTGCCAGTGGTAACTGCGAACGGTTTGATTAACCGGACTTGACCTTGAATCGGCGTAGCCTGAGCGAATTGGTAAGCACTGTAACAGAGCTGATGGCCATGGCGCCGGCGGCCAGAATAGGATTCAGAAAGCCGAACTCTCCCAGGATCGGACGCAAGGCTGTGGGTACGCTGCCATCAGAGAACAGCGGGAACAGGACGCCGGCCGCTATCGGTATTAGCGCCACGTTGTAGGCGAACGCCCAGAACAGGTTTTGCTTGATAGTACGCATCGTCGCCTTGCTCAGGCTTATGGCGGTGGACACGCCGTGAAGGTCCGCCCGCACCAGCGTGATGTCGGCCGCCTCCATGGCAACGTCGGTGCCGGTGCCGATGGCGATTCCCACGTCGGCCTGCGCCAGCGCCGGGGCATCGTTTATGCCATCGCCGACCATGGCAACTGCCTTTCCTTCGGCTTGAATAGCCCTGATCTGCTCGGCCTTGTCGCCGGGCAGCACCTCCGCCACCACCCTATCCACATCCAGCAAGGCGGCTATGGCGTTTGCCGTGCGCTCGTTGTCGCCGGTGAGCATCACCACCTCCAGGCCCTGGGCTCGCATTGCCTTAACGGCGTTCCTGGACTCCGGACGTAGCGTGTCGGCCACTGCGATGATGCCCTGCACCTCGCCCTTGGAACCCACGAACATCGCAGTCTTGCCCTGACTCGACAGCTCCTGCGCCTTCGCCTCCAGCCCATTCAGGTGCAGGCCGTCTTGCTGCATCAACGCCAAATTACCCAAAGACAGCGTTGCGCCGTTTACCTCGGCCTTCACACCGAAGCCCGGCAGGGCGTTGAAATCTCGCACATCGACCAGTTGCAACTGCCGCTCACGCGCCGCATCAACAATGGCCTGTCCCAGGGGGTGCTCCGACGACCGCTCCACCGAGGCGGCTAGTGTCAGGAGCTCGGTTTCATTCATGCCGCCCTCAACAATATCGGTGACGGACGGCTTGCCGACAGTGAGCGTGCCGGTCTTGTCCAGCACCACCACCTGTACCTTGTGAGCCCGCTCCAGGGCGGCGGCGCTACGGATGAGGATGCCGCTCTCGGCGCCCTTGCCGGTGCCGACCATTATTGCTGCAGGCGTCGCCAGACCCATGGCGCACGGGCAGGCTATTATTAGCACGGCAACCGCCGTCAAGATCGCGTGGACGTAAGACGGCGACGGGCCCAGCGCCAGCCACACGGCGAAGGTCAGAGCCGCGACACCTATGACGGCCGGCACGAAATAAGCCGCAATGAGGTCGGCGGTCCGCTGTATGGGGGCTTTGGAGCCCTGCGCCTCTTCCACCAGCCTCACGATCTGAGACAGCATTGTGTCCCGCCCAACGCTTTTGGCCTGGAACGTAAAGCTGCCCGTGGTATTGACGGTCGCGCCGAAGACTTCGCTTCCTGCCGTCTTCTCGACGGGAAGGCTCTCGCCCGTGAGCATGGACTCGTCCACAGTGGATGAGCCCTCAGTGATCACGCCATCCACAGGCACTCTCTCGCCAGGCCGGACCAGCACCAGGTCGCCGACCTCAAGGTCTTCAATGGATATCTCTACGTCAGCCCCGTCTCTGATTACTCTTGCTGTCTTGGGTTGCATGCCCATCAGCGACTTGATTGCATTGGACGCCCTGCTCTTGGCCCGGGCCTCCAAATACTTGCCCAGCAGGACCAGACCGATGATGGCCGTGGAGGTGTCGAAAAAGGTCTCGACGTCTTGGCCCTGGAAAAATGATGTGCCCGCGAACAAGGTCACAGCTACGCTATAAAAGAACGCTACAGACGTGCCCACGGCGATGAGCGTATTCATGTTGCTGGTGCCGTGCTTCAACGCACCCCAGGCGCCCCTGTAGAACTGCCTGCCCGCCCAGAACTGTATGGGCGTGGCCAGCGCCAGCAAGAGGTAGTTCAACTCAAATGGGACCAATCTCATGGCCCCTGGAATGAACATGAAAGCCATTATTACGCCCGCAACAACAAGGCTGGCGGTGAACTTGCTGCGCAGCACCAGAGCATCCTTAGGCGTGGCTGCGTCGTCGTGCTCATCACCTACCACTGTGATAACGGTGTAGCCGGAGTCCTCCACGGCGTGCCGCATTGCCGAAATACCGGCTACCCCTGGTACGTACTCGATTGTGGCTCTTTCCGTGGCCAGATTCACGTTGGCGGACCGTACCCCCTGAACAGAAGCCAGGGCTTTCTCCACATGACCAACACATGAGGCGCACGTCATGTTGCCAACCGCCAGAATGACCTTTTCAGTGCCGACGCCATATCCAGCGTCCTCCACGGCATCGATGAGTGAGTCCAGATCAACCTCGTTCTTGAGGAGGCCAACAGTCGCCTTCTCCGTGGCGAGGTTGACGTTTACCTCGTCGACGCCGGGCACCTCCTCCAACGCACCGGCCACATGGGAAACGCATGAGGCGCAAGTCATGCCCTTGATTGGAATAGTTAGCTTCTGATCGTCAGTGGATGTAACCATGTATTACCCCTTGTCCGCCAGTGAATAGAGCTCCATCAGCTCTCCCAGGACCTCATCCTCGCGGCCGTTTCGAACGCCCTCAATCACGCATGAGTGGAGGTGGCCCTCAAGAAGCTTGGACTCCAGCTTTTGAATCGCGCGCCGCACCGCGAACGTCTGTTTCAGAACGTCCACACAATACTTATCTTCCTCCACCATGCGCCGGATGCCCGCCAGGTGGCCCTCGATATAGCTCAGCCGCTTGAGAGCATCCTTCTTCGCTGGTGGTAGGTCTACATACTTCTGTGAACTCGGCATTTGACACCTCTTTGTCCTTAACCCATACCCCCGGGGAGGGGGTTTGCATATATCATAGCACTATCTCAATGCAAGTCAACGGCAGGCCGCGGATGTCCTGGAGCCTGGCGGCATACGGACATCGCTCAGACTAAACGCTCAGTGACGGCCTTACTCTAAGGAAACGCACGTGAGGAAGTCATGACGAAGAACGCTCCCGCTCGCCATTCGCTCTTGCGCCGCGCATGTCGGCGAGAGGCAGCAAGGAGCGCGTAGCCAGAAAAGACCGGGCCTTTGACAGCCCGGTCTTCGCCACACGAAAAAGGAGGGTCTAAATTAAAGGGTCCGGATAACGCCCACAACACGGCCACGCACCGCCACGCGGTCCGCAGGCACTATGATGGGTTCCATGGAGGCATTCTCCGGCTGCAGGCGCACCATATCGCCCTCCAGGAAGAAGCGCTTCAGGGTTACCTCCCCCATGTCCACGATTTCGGCGGCGACCATATCGCCGGCCTCAGCGGTGCTTGTGGGTTCCATGAGGACCAGGTCCCCATCGGTTATGAACGCGTCTATCATGGAATCGCCCTTGACGCGCAGGCCGTAAACATTGGACCTCCCGCCCGTCAGGAACGCCGGCAGGTCAAGGGTCTCGAACTCGTCCGACAGCCTGTCCCCGGCGGCCGGTATGTGCAGCGGTTCTCCGGCGGCGATGCTTCCGACCAGAGGTACACTTACCATGTCGACTTTGGGCCCACGCTGCACGCCCACCAGCTCTATTCCCCTGGACACCTCGGGCAGGCGGCGGAGGTAGCCTTCCCGCTGCAGAATGTGCAGGTTGTAGTCAACTACAGACGTCGAACTGATCTCACATCCTGCCTGGATATCCCTTACAGTAGGTGGGAACTGGTGGTCATCCATGAACTCTCGAATGTATTCGAATATTCTGTCCTGGCGCGGCGACAATTTGCCTTTGGTCTTCACTTGAGCCTCCCCGGACGCCACCTCAATAGGCGAACGCTACTGTAAAGTACTAATGTTCTGGTGCAGCGTAGCAGCTTTAGAACAGACGTGTCAAGCGATAATTAGTAACATGTTTTCATTGACTGTAAGTTTCGCCGAATGGTACCATGTGAAATAGTTCACTAACGTCGCGGGCGGGCAAATCCATAGCCCTTACCCGCTGATTTGAGGGCTACCAACTTCAGAGGAGGAATCGTGGTTAGAAGAAGACTACTGCCAATGGCCGTGGTGACGTCCATCGTGTCGATCATATTGGTTGCCTGCGGAGGTGGCGCTGCACCCGCACCTGCCACAGCGCAGCCGGCCTCGCCTCCACCTCCGCCACCTGCCGCCACGCCGACGGCCCCTGCCGCGCCAGGCGGATCGGGATCTTCGGGCGCTTCCACCGGCGGAACACAGTTCGAGGTCACGCTGGCCGATCCTGCGGGGTCCGGCTCCTATGAGTTCAAGCCGGACAATCTTACCTTTAAAGTCGGAGAAACCGTGACCTTCACGTTTAACGCCCAGACCGAGTTCCACACCTTCACGGTAGACGACCTTGGGATCGACGAGCCCGTGGACGGCGGTTCGAGTTCCACCTTGACATTCACCTTTGACAAGGCGGGCACGTTCGATCTGATCTGCATACCCCATGAAGCGCTGGGCATGGTCGGCACCATAACCGTCCAGTAAAAACAGCGAAGGGATACCGGCTAAAGGCGCTTCCGGTGTCGCACACGGGGGCGTCTTGGCTTCACCCGACGGCCAACGCCTAAATGCCGTCGTTTCGGCAACGAATTAGCTGATTTCTAATATTGACGCCAGATATTCGCATCCATATACTAACCCTAGCTACTGAAGGGGGACGTAGAGGTATGCGGCTATCCTGTTTGCAAGAGAATCTGGCGCGAGGTCTTTCCACAGTACAGAGGGCCGTTAACACGCGGACCACGCTGCCCATAACTCAGAACGTCCTGATCTCGACGGACCAGTCACAGCTCAAGCTGTCGGCCACCAACCTGGAGATTGCCATCACCACCTGGATTGGCGCACAGGTGGAGGAAGAGGGCTCAATCACCATTCCGGCCAGGCTACTGACTGAGTTCGTGGCCTCTCTGCCTTCCGAACGTATCGATATCGAGTCCACCGCTCAGCCAAAGGGCCTGGCGTTACATTGCGCCAGCTTCGAGGCCCATATAAACGGGACCGATGCGGAGGACTTCCCGCCCATACCCAACGTGGACTCGGGTGTGGTTGGCAAGATCGACCCCAAGGTGCTGCGCGATGCAATCACTCACGTAGCCTTTGCCGCCGCCACGGAAGACTCCAGGCCGGTTCTGACCGGCGTCAAGGTCGAGATAACCGGCGACGACTTCACCTTTGCGGCTGCGGACGGATTCCGGCTGGCCGTATACAAGGGCAAGCTGGCCGAAGCCATGCCGGAGGAGATCAACTTCATCATTCCATCGAAGGCCATGCAAGAGGTAAGCCGTGCAATCGCATCGCAAGAGGAGTTGGTGGAGTTCACCGTAACGCCGAACAAGAGTCAGGCCCTGTTCAAGCTGAACAACGTCGAGATCGTGTCGCAGCTAATCCAGGGCACCTTCCCCAACTACTCTCAGCTCATACCACAAAGCTACGGCACCAGGGCCGTGGTTGGCCTGGACGATTTCCTGCGGGCTACCAGGACGGCGTCGATTTTCGCGAAGGACGGCAGCGGCATTGTCCGCTTGCAGATGTCCGGTGGCGACAACGGTTCCACCGGCCGGCTGCGGATATCGTCCCGGGCAGAGGAGCTTGGCGACAACCAGGGGGAGATCAGCGCGCAGGTGGAAGGCGACGACTCCAAGATTGCCTTCAACGCCAAGTACCTTTCGGAGGTACTGGACGTGCTTGGCAGCGGCGAAGTCGCCCTGGAGACCACGTCACCATCCAGCCCCGGCGTCCTGAAGCTAGTCAACAACGACGACTACATCCACGTAGTCATGCCGATGTTCGTGCAGTGGTGATTACAATTTGACGCGTGCCTGTAACATCAGGTAAACCGTAACCTCACACCAACAAAGCCAGGCCCCTCGTACCCCAAGCTGGCAGAGGGGTTTGTAACATCATTTTTTGCAGCCTAGATCACACTTTGGCCACGATTGGTTCATGCCAGGAGGCTTGTCTTCCGAACTTCTGGGGTGATGCTGTTCGTGGAGTTGGTCGACGAAATGCTGGACGGAATAAGAAGATATCGTTTCGCTCCTGGTCAGCTGAACTTGGCGAAGCGTGGAATTGTGATCTGATTGAGGCTGGCCTGGGTACGGTACGTCACCTTTTGCGTGAGGTTGGCCTGAAAGAACGATCCCCCGGCCTTCGTGGGTGGTTTGAAGCGGCTATTTGGCATTATGGGCTTTGCAGAACACGCAATCATCTTGCATTCCATCTATATGTCCGGACGCAGGCTCAGAAATCTCGACACCAAAGGGAGGGCCATGAGTGACTCCAGCAACAAGACAGCCTTGGTCACGGGGGCAAACTCGGGCATCGGGTTGGAAGCGGCCGCGCAGCTTGCCAAAGCTGGTTGGGGCAAAGTTATCCTGGCATGCAGATCCGAAGCCAAGGCAGGGGACGCTCGTGCCTCGCTGGTCAAGCGTACCGGTACAGACTGCTTCGACGTACTCGCGGTGGACACCTCCGAGGTCGCTTCAGCCAGAGCGGCCTGTGAACAGCTGGAGAAACGCGGCGTGAGCATCGACTTTTTGCTGCTCAACGCCGGGGCATCGGGAGCGCGACCACAGTTCAACTCTGACGGCGTGGAGATTACGTGGGCGTCCACCCTGGTTGGCCATCACGTCATGACCATGTGCATGTTGGAGGGCCAACTCCTCAGTCCGAAGGCGCGCATTGTCATCGCCGGGTCCGAGGGCTCCCGAGGCAACCTCCCCACTATGAAGGTCCACGACGTCGAAAAGGTCGCCAACGAGCTCTTTGAAGGCGATCGGGTCGTGGCCGTCGACGCGTTAGCACGCATCAAAGGAAAGGACAAGGTTGTCTCTTTGAAAGAGTATGTCAC
>JACZVF010000063.1 GCA_022572805.1 Chloroflexota bacterium | reverse complement strand
CCTGTCAGAAGACTCTCCTCGGCCTCCAGGAATACATCCCTGAGAATCTGATTTTTGATCCCGCCTATGGCCAGCTTCAGGGCCTCTGCCAGCGTGATGCCGGCTTCCAGGAGTAGGCTCAAGGTGCGCGACAGTCTGGAGATCTCCCCGGACACTATGAACGACCCAAGAATGGGAGATCTAGCCATGGCCATTGCCATGGCGCGCCGGAACGACGGAACGCGGCTGAGGATCTTCAGGCCGACGAAAAATACCACGGCGCTCACGATTAGGGCGACGAAATGTTCCTTAAAGGCTGCCATCGCCGACACGATGAAGCGGGTCATCGCCGGTATCTCCGCGCCCATGTTTTCGAACACCGCCAGCAGTGGCGGCAGGGCTACGGTCATAAGCACGAAGAGCGTGACCATTGAGAGGGAGATGATGGCCAGCGGGTACATCATGGTCCTGATGGCCTTCTGCTTCGCCTCGTTCTCGGCCTCCAGGATGTCTGACAGTTGCTCCAGCGCAAGGCCTAGCCGGCCCGTCATCTCGCCCACCTGCACCACGCTGACATACAGGCTGCTGAATACCTTGGGGTGCGCGGCCAGCGCCTCGGACAGGCTGCCGCCTTCGTCCAACGTCTTGCGAATGGCCGTCAGGGTGCGCTTCATGCCCCGGCTATTGCTGTCCGAATGCAGCATCTCCAGCGTCAGGATCAGGCTGGCGCCGCTGGTCACCATGGTAGCCAACTGCCTGGAGAACCTCACAAGCTCCCCGGTGCCGACTTTGAACAGGCTGGGCATGAGATCTTCGACCGTAGGCGGATGCCATCCGGTGGAGACATCCAGCGGCTTGTAGCCGTGCTCCACCAGCTCGTCGCGGACCTCAGCCGCATTCCGGGCCTCCACCCAGCCTTTAATGATTCCCTCGTCCAGGTTGTATGCAAGATATTTGTACTGCACGGCCTTCTCTCCAGGCGCCTAAAAGTCGCCGCCGGACCCGTCCAGCGTGAACAGGATACGCATCACTTCAAAGGGAGTGGTGATGCCCTCTTTTACCTTCTGCATGGCGGCCTTGCGCAGGGGAACCATGCCATCCTGTACCGCCCTTTTTGACATCTCGCTTCGGGGTGTTTCCGTCAGGAACATCTGCCGAAGCTCGTCAGTCATGGTCAGCATCTCAAAAACGCCGGACCTGCCCCGATAACCGGTCTGGGTGCAGGCGTTGCAGCCCGACCCGTATATGAAACGCTCCTGCTCCTCGCCCATGACGGCCTTGTATGCGTGCTGCTCGTCAAGAGGCCGGTCTGTCATCGCCTGGCAGGCATGGCAGGTCATCCTCACCATGCGCTGAGCCACTATACCCGCTACCGAGGCCGTCACCAGGTACGGCGGCACGCCCAGGTCCTTCAGGCGAAGAAGCGCCGATACGGCATCGTTGGCGTGCAATGTGGTTAGCACCAGATGGCCCGTCAGCGCCGCCTGAATTGCGATTACGGCGGTCTCCTGGTCTCGAATCTCACCAATGAGAATCACATCCGGATCGAGGCGCAGTATGCTCCTGAGCTGTCCCGCGAAGGTGATGCCGGCCTCAGGGTGGACCTGCATCTGGTTGGTATCGGCTATGTGGTACTCCACCGGGTCTTCCAGGGAGATTATGTTCTGCTCCGTGCGGTTCATCTGCAGAATCGATGCGTATAGAGTCGAGCTCTTGCCTGCGCCGGTTGGACCGCAAACGATGATCACACCGTAAGGGAGCCTGAGCAGATTTCTGTAGACGTCGAGAATTTTTTCGTCCATGCCCAGTTGGTCCAGGCCGAGTATCGTGTACTCCTTGTCAAGAATTCGTAGGACGGCCATCTCGCCGGTGACTGTGCCGCTCACAGCGACGCGAACATCGACGGTACGGTTCTGTATCTCCACTGAGAATTGGCCGTCTTGGGGACGCCGGCGCTCCGCGATGTTCATGCCGGACATTATCTTCAGCCGTGATATGAACGTAGGGTGCATTTCCAGCGGCAATTTCATCACATCGTGCAGGATTCCGTCTATCCTGAACCGGATTCGCAAGTACGTCTCCGTGGGTTGAATGTGGATGTCGGAGGTCCTGTCCTGGAGGGCCTGCCGCATTAGAAGGTCGATCACCTCCGCCGGCTGCGCGTCGCGAATCACATTCGCCGTGACCCGAACGTCGTCCTTGTCCGGTGAATCTGATATCTCCGTCAGCCTGTAGGAGAGGTCGATGTGCTCGACAATGTCCTTGGGCGTGGCCACCACCGGGTCAATGATTAGGCCTGTGCGTATCGTCAGGTCCTGCATCGTTTGCAGGTCTGTGGGGTCCGGCAAAGCCACGGTCAGCGACTGGTCGTCTCGACGAATGGGCAGCACGTTGTATTGCCGCGCAACTTCCATGGGCAGCATGGCCACGGCCTTGGGGTCGATCGTCTCCGTGCGAAGGTCCGCCATTGGCAGGCTGGTGTAAATGGCCAGCAGGGCCGCCAGGTCCCGGGAAAGCACTAGCCCGTCCCTCTCCAGCACCCGCACCAGGGATTCCTTATCTCTTTTGGCCGTGTCCAGCGCGATGGTGTACTGCTCCGGGGACAGTATTCCCGCATCCACGAGCATCTTCGCAAACGAGTTCGCACCCAGCTTGGAAGTCTGTTCAGATGTGCCCGCCATGGGCGTATCGGCAATAAGGGTGGAATCTTCCGGGCTGGGTGTGCTCTTGGGTAGGCCTTCTGATTTGCCGGCGGCCTTTGAATTTCGTTTTCGTTCTCCAAGCAACATGTTTTTTTCGAATCAATGCCTTCATCGGGGATTTACGATTTTCGGACGCCTTGATCTGCCGTCGATCAGGCAGCAGGCTAGTTAGCTCACGTCGGGGACTGTTTCCGCAGCGACCAGTCTTGTCATGCGTATGCCGAGAAGCTTCTCGTCGGGGCCGCCGATGTGGGGCATAGGCCTTACGGAGATGCTTACGCCGTCAATCTTCGGCAGGATCATTTTGATTCGCAGCGGCTCCCGGAGGCCCAGCCAGATATCCACGCCCTCTTTGTTGTTGCCCACCAGTCGCAGGAGACGAAGCTCGGGCTTCTGACGAAGCTCGCGGACGAAATGGACGATTTCCTTGATGCAGCCGGGCGCCTCCACATTGAGCCGTACTGTGCCTTCGAACGTGGCCGATTCGGGCAGCTCCTCGTCCCCGCCCTCTTCGTTTACGATCTCTACGGAGCCTGGCAACTCCTGAACGGGCTGTTCCTGCGGGGCATCTAGACTCGCGGGCTGAGGTGTTTTTTGCTCTCGATCAGTGCCCTCCGCCTGTGACAGGGTGTTGGTCGTGTCACGGGCGGTATCCGGTCCGATTTCGGAGGCTTCATCTGCATCTGGCTTTTCGTCGCCGTTAGCAGCTCCGGCCGTCTCCACGGCTTCTTGTACGGCGACGCTGGAATCTTCGGTGGCCTGGTCATCGGGCTTGTCCACGAGTGATGCGGCGGGCTCTTCCACCTGGTGAAGGAACTCCTGCAGGACGGCAGGCTCGGTCTCTGCCTCGCCCTTAATTTCATCGTTCGGCGGCCCGGCCTGGTCGTCCGACGAATCGGCATCTTCCATTGCCTCGGGAATGGCCACATCATCGCGCACTGCTGCGTTGTGCGATGGGCCGTCCGGCGAGGTGTCAACATCCGGCGACGGGGCGACGCTCTCGACCGCTGCCACATCCCCGTATTTATCATCGGTAGATACGACTGCGCTGTACGAATCTGCCTCCGAGGCCTCAGCTTGCACGTCCGGATTCTCCTCGACGGAGATTACATGCACGATTTCGTGGCTGTCGTGCGCTATGGTCGACAGGTCGGTATTGTCGGAAAGTACGGCGACGAGCGCGTTGTCAGGAAGCTCCGAAGTGTCCTCTTCGTGGAATTCTTCGTCATATTCATCGGCGGACTGGAAATCCGTTTCCGGCGCCAGGTCGTCGTTCAGCGAAGCGACGAAAGGGTCGACCTCGTCGTCGGGCTCGAAGGGCGCGTTTGGCTTAGAGAACGCAGGCTGAGACAGATGGGCGTCTGTCTCATATGGCTCGTACTGGGATGGCGTAGTTATATCCGCATCGGGCGCGGCGGCTTCGTCGGAGGCGACGCCTTCGGGAAGGACCCAGGCCGCGGGCGACGCCGGAGATGAAGATATGGGACGGTCGGCGCTTTTCGCACGTTGACCTCTGGCGCCCTGCCGATTGAGCAGAGGCCCCGGGACGCCATTGCCAATGGGGGCTTCCTGGTCATCGTAGGCAGAATATTGCGGCGGCCCTGCGGCGTCCAAGTCCGCGGCACCCCGGTTGGGGCTGGGGTAGCCTTTCGGCACAGATGGCGATATCGGGGACGGGGCACGATCATGGGAGGCAGCCCTCGACCGCCTGCCGTGTCGCTCGGCCGCTCCCGGACGTGTCATCTTGCCCGGCCGTTTGCCCTGCAACCTTTCTGAAACACCGCGCCTCAGGATATCGGAGCCACTAACTCCGGCGGCACGCGCACGTATGGGGTCGGTAAATGATCGCTTGACGCCGTAGAGAGTGTTATCGAAGACTCTCCGGACCTCCTCGGAAACCAGCTCTTCGATTCTGGACCTCATGCGCTTGGCAACCGTTTCATTGGAGCCTACGGAGGCCTTCTGAAAGTCATCTACGATCTTCTCGATTTCTTTGTCCAGGCCGGCACGCAGCGCCGCCTGATACTGCGACACCATGCGTCCGATAGACGAGCCTAACAGCCCCTCGATTCCACTGTCCGCCTCATTTGGATTGCCGTCTTTCGCAGTCCCTCTATGGTCTTTGTTCAATTCGTGGTCCTCGTTAATCATCGTCTAAGTATCTCCTGCCCTTGGATGTGGAGACCTGGAAACACAGGTCCTGCGAAGGGGCAGCCGAAATGACTCGATATTCTCGCGCAGTGCGGAATTGAGCTCCCAAGACTGCTTGATTTCTTAACTGTCGAAAATCGAGGCGTCGACGGGCGAAGTCTCGTAGTTTTCATGCCTGCCGTTGTCGCGGTCCTGGCTTCCCTCCCGGGAGTAGTCGGTTATGAAGGACAGGTGATTGTTCCGGGCCCTCTCCCAGATGGGATCGACCAACGTGTCCTCGGCATTCGTAAGCGTGTCGTCGAATACACGGTGGACCTCGTCCTGGACCATCTCCGTCATGCGGGCCCTGACCCGCCTGGCGATGACCATGTCGATCTCCTTGGTAGCCGACTCGAACTCCTCGACAATGCGCTTCACTTCGAGGTCGAGTCCCTGGCGCAGAAGACCGTGGTATTGGGATACCGCCCGCTCTATGGCTGAGCTGATAAGGCCCTGGAACTCTCTGTCCACACCGGAAGATGCGTGAGGGCCCTTCGGCTTCTGGCTTTCCGCCGGGTCGTTGTAGTACGCATTGTTTTCGTTAATCATCACTCCCCCAATGAATTAGCCCTGTGTCTGAACGGCTGCGGCTGTTTCGCGGTCCGGATTTTAAGTGCGCTGATTTCGTGTAGGGGTGCGAATGTTGCCCCTGTGCGACGAAGCCTGCGCATGGCGCAAACGTTAGATCGCGAGCCAACCGAGCCTGACTGCGGTGACCACGGCGTGGGTCCTATCGGAAGCCCTCAGCTTAATCATGATGTAGGTTAGGTGGTTCTTGACCGTTCGCTCAGAAATCCCTAGCTGAGCGGCGATCAGTTTGTTGGAGAAACCCTCTGCCACCAGGGCCAGGACTTCTTTCTCCCTGACCGTCAGATGCTGAGCGTCGATCGGGACTATTTCAGCTTGCCGAGGTCGGATCACAACACCGCCGTTTATTCGCAGCACGCTGAGCAGAGAATCTACGTCCTGAGTTTCCAATACTCGCGCGGTGGCTGTAGCTGTTACCACGTCCATCCTCCCCAGGTTCAATTTAGAGTCCAGATGCCTCCCGAATACACAGAGGGAAGCGGTCTGTTCGATACCTAACCAATGCTAGCAGCGCTCCAACGGGGTGAACGTTTGAAACAGGTATGTGATAGGTGTGCGGTTCCCGGGTTTCCTGAAACTATAGTCCTGAACCTACCAGCCCAGGTTTCTTGGGACTATTGGACGATGCAGCGGACGGCCATGACACGTAGGATTAATCACAGTCCCAAAGTGGCTGTCAACCAGCTATTAAGAGTTGTCGTTAGATTCGGGCGGATGTGGATATACAGAGGTAGACACTGTGAACGTAGATAATCAGGATGCCACGGAATCACATTCGAAAGGGCTTCTGGGGTGCCTCAGAAGCTTAATTTTCGCATTGGGAGCCAGGCAAAAAGGCGGGCTTATGATCGAGGCCCTTGTGTCTGTCTCTCTCATGGCGGTCGTGGGGACGGCTGTTCTGAGTGGGCTGTCCACAAGCCACATTTCGGGCGCCCACGTTGAACGCCAGTCTGTGGGCGAGAACATAGCTCGAAACCAGATGGCCGCCATCTTCAGTTCAACGTATGTAGTCAATGGAGGCACATACGTCGCTGTGGCAACGCCCTCGGGATACTCCGTTACGGCCACAACGGCTGAACTCGACCCATTAACGCCCGACCCTAACGTTCAGAAAGTTATTGTCAGAGTCTTCTTTGAGGGGGTCGAAGTGTTCCATCTTGAGACGGTCAATATCAATTAGGCGGGGATGGTGTGGTGAGGAGGCCCCATATGTTGAATAGATTCCTTCGCCGATCCCGCGGCTTCACCCTGGTGGAGACGTTGATAGCGGTAAGCATTATGACCATGATGCTGGGGCTGGTGGGAGGCGGAATCTTCCAGTCCCTGTCCATAGAGCGGTTTTGGCTGGATGATGTTGTCGCCACCAGGGAGGTCCGGCATGCGGAAAGCTGGTTCGCCGGCGACGCCATGAATGCGGAGGAGGTCTGCGCTGCCGGTGCTGAGCTGGCGCCTGGCGCCACTTCGATAGGCAGCGTTGTGCTGGTCCGGTATGAGATTATCGGCAGTGGCGCGCTGCCTCTGGGCCTTTGCACGCTGGTGGTGGATACAACCCAGTACGACCTGTTTACGACAACTTACACGCTGACAGGTACATCCCTGACGCGGACCACCGAGAAGAACGCCGTCGGGTCTTCCCAGCAGACAATAACCTTGTCGAAAAGGATCTCGGGAGCGGACTTCATACGGTCAACCGCGGGAGACTTGCTTACGGTCCAGCTGGACGTAAACGCTGAGAGGGGCGCCACGGAAAGTTCCAGCCTCGCCATCTTCTTGCGAAGGTTGAGGTAAGGAGACAACTATGATTGGCATGATTCGGAGGATACTGCGCCGGGAAGACGGCGTTACCATAGTCATGGTCTTGGCCTTCATGGCCTTGTCGGTGCCTGTGGTAACTGCCGCATTGGGCCTGGCCAGCACGCTGAACATTGACTCCAGGGTTAAGGGCGACATCGCGCAGGCTCAGTTCTCTGCCATTGGCGCAAACGAGCTGGCAATTCAACGCCTAACTGAGGACAATTTGCCGGCTCCCGATGGAAATGGAATTCCGGATATTCTGGAGGAGGACAACAATGGGTTCGATGACGGCGACGGCATCCCCGATATCTGGGAGGATGTCGACGGTGACGGCAATCCGGACGGCTACCACGAGACCATAGATATAGACGGAGACCCCGTCGATATCGACATAACACCCGAGCTGCCAGCCCCGCTGCAGCCCCCAAGCGGCGAGGGACTGGTGGTCACTAAGAATATTTTCGATCAGTCCAGGAACCCAATACCCGCCTATGACAGTCCGACGGACTGGGTACACTACGAGATCATCGTGGAGAACCAGGGTACCGACCCAGTCACGCTCCTGCGCGTCTACGACGGGCTTCCCCCTGGTTTTACGTACAAGGGAAGCAGCAAGATTAACGGAACGCCCATCACGAAGCCGGAGGTTCTCAACGACGATCTGGCTCCGCTTGAGGCACTTCTTTTCTTCGATGAGGGCGACCAAGGGCTAGGTGGCCGGGAAATGCTGGCCTGGCATATTCTCGACGATCTGGAACTCGTAATCAACCCTGGGGAACAGATCGTGCTCACTTTCAAGGCCAAATTCCAGAATATGCCTGACGGCTACTACTGCAACTACGCCTGGACGGAGCCTGAGGGAAGTCAGACTCAGACAGGAATGACTGCGCCGCTCGTTATCGGCAGTCCTGCAACAACGGAGTGCGTTGGAGTCGGTGTGACTGTGGAGACTTCGGCGGTTGCGATCGAGAACCCGAATCAGCTGCCGCTCAATCCCAATGACGACATTGAGATTACGTACACCATCGTAGTCTCCAACAATACGCCGGCGGACGTCAACCTCTGGTGGCTAAGGAACAAGCTGCCGCCTGGCTTCACCTACGTGTGGAACTCCGCGACGGGCTCGTTGACCTCTTCGAACCCATTGCCGCTGACGTATGCCGGTAGACAGCGCCTGAACTGGTTCTTCACGTCTCCAATAATCATGATTCCTAGCGGCACGCAGAAGGAAATCTCGTTCAAAGCGTTGTCGCCCAGGGCCGCGGGACTTTATCGGAGCGAGGTCTGGGCATTCTTCTCCGAATTCGTAGGCCACGACGATGTGGCCCCGTACAGCTGGCCGGATGCTCTGGTCTTCCTGGCCGACAGGTACGATGTCAAAATCGACGGTAAGCCTACATCCCAGGTCTGGGTTGTGGATAACACAGCCTATGTACGGCGCTGGGAAATCAGCCGCTAGCCGCGCCCAGCGATAGTCCCGTACCTGGTTACGAATCCCCGGCAAGCAGGCTTGCCGGGGATTCTTGTATTGAATTGCCGTCCAGGAGACGAACCGGATTCATGGATGCGTTGCCAATAAGTGGGACCCGACAATCGTGCTCGATAGCGCCGACTCATCTTGGCGGGCTTCTTGGTTTCGGATCCGGAACGGCAATCAGGCAGGTTCTTACCTGCGGTGAGCCAGGCCACAAGGCTGCTTTTGATGTCTGATCTTGATACGCAATACGGGACCCGCCAATGTGCCCGATCGGGAATTCGTCCAGCTCCGGCTGTGCGCGATATCCCGCGACATATGGCGCATGCGGTCAAAATCACTGGACTGATATGTGTATGTGTGGCCTCCTGTGGCGCCCCGGAAGACCAATTTGTCGGCGGACACGTCACCAGTGGAGCACATGGACAGCGGGCTTTTAAAGAGATGCTGAAGGCGATAGGCCGGTATCGCCTGGCCGGCGCAACCCCACAAGCCAATTTGACCGCGTTGGCGGAAATCGATGCATGGCCGAGCTATGCTCCCCAACTCAGTGATTTTGGAACGCGGGTTTCTACCTGTGGTAATTCTTGCGCATGGGCCTGGTCGTTTCGAATGGCGAATCAAGCGGGTGGGTGCGTTTTGGCTTTATCTAATGTGGAATGCCGAGACGTGCCAGGCACGGCAGGCGAATCGGCCAGTATAGATTCCACGAGTGCCGTTACCGTCTACTGCATTATGGCGTCGGAGAGGGCGTAGGAGGCAGGGAAACATTTATGGTGGCGTAAACGTACTCGTCGATGAGATTGAACCCCACCAGCCCCACCAGCGTCAAGGATTCACCAAATCTGACGAATCTGACGTCCGTTGCACCGCCCCAGTCGGTGGCCTCGAAAGTGACGGTGCCCAATCGGAAGGTGTAGTCCGGCAGGGCGCTGGAGCTGGTCTTGGGCCCGGATGACAGGATGACCGTGCCCTGGCTGTTGTCGATGGTATCCTCTGCCACAAGCTCGTTCAGCAGTGGCGAATTTGGATCGTATTTGGCGGCCTTCGCCTCCAAATTTACGGTGTCGAAGGACAGTACGACCTGGGCCACGGTTACCTCCTGCCCGTTAGGCTCAATCATGATATCGAGGCTGAATTCGTCGCCTGCGTTCACCTGGATGTCGTCAGGAACCAGTCTGACGATTACTACCACAGGAAACGTGTTCTCGGGTATTGGCGTTGCGCTTGGCTGAGGCGTAGAGGTAGGCGTGGCAGTGCTCGCGGCCGCGGGCGTCTCCGTGGGACCCGGTACCGCCGTTGGAGTAGGCGAGCTCAAGCCGAATGGCGTAGGCGTAGGTGCCCCGACGGGCGTCCCCCCGCCCCCGCCGTAGTTTGGTGGTTCCGGCGTCTCGGTAGGCGTGCGTGTTTCGGTGGGCGTTGCGGTCGTGGACGGACTCGCGGGAGGGACTCCGGCGCCGGTCTCATCCGGTTCTGGCGTCTCCGTGGGCGTCGGCGTGGGGCTCACGTCAGCCGTGGGGGTCTCTGTTGAGGTTGTCGGCGTGAGAAACGTGGTCCTAACACCGCCTTTGCGGCTTCCCGTTCCTCGTTTGGGCGTTTTCGTAGGGCTGAGGGCCATCTGGGTCCCGCTGATGGTCCCAAGGCCTGCTGGAGTCATCGTGGCTGTTGGAACAAGGCTGCTCAAAGTAGGTGATATCAGGGTGGCCGGGGACGTTACGGTCGCGGTCGCCGTGGGCTCAGGCTCAGTTTCTGGGCTGGCCAAGACCGTTGCGGTCGCCTGCACAGCGATTGATTCCGAAACCCTGGACGGCTGCGGTCTTAAGCCGCGTTGGGCCGCCAGGACCAGGCCGCCGTCGGCGAACATGGAAAAGGGATTGGGTATCCTGGAACACGCCACAAGGGAAAGACCGAGCACGAAAACCAGGAGCATCATTGCCGGCCCGCGGCCCTGTGATGCCCGGCCGGACGTTTCGACGTTCGGGTTACTGCTTGCTTTGGCCAATTCGAACCTCATTTCACCCAGAGTCAGTGCCCGGATGTGGGTTATGGGCTGATGTCAAGCCCATACGGTATAAATGAGGCTCACGTGTTACTCAGCGGGCGGATCGTAACGGTAGCCAACGCCGCGAACTGTAATAATCAGCTTGGGGTTCCTTGGGTCCTGCTCGATCTTGCTTCGAAGCCGGGCAATATGCCACTTGACCACCTCGAAGGGGTAGTGAGGCGAGTCCCAGACGCGGCTCAGGATCTCCCGGAGCCCACATGTCTTGCCTGCCCTGTCGGTCAGGAAGCCAAGCAACCTGAACTCGGTAGGAGTGAACTCGATCTTCTCTCCACGAACCCAGACCTCATGCCTGTCCAGATCGACTCCCAGCACGGTGTCGTTGTATCCTGTCGGCTCCGCAACCGCAACGGTGGACTTCCCACGCCGCCGCAAGAGGGCGCCAACACGAGCCAGAAACTCCTCCATGCCCACGGGCTTGACAACGTAGTCGTCGGCTCCCATATCGAAGCCCTTGACCTTTTCCTGCTCCTTGCTGAGGGCGGTAAGAAACATGATAGGCGCTTCGGAGACTTCGCGGGCCAGCCGGCAAAACTCGTAGCCGTCCATCTCGGGCATCAAAATATCGGCCACCACAAGGTCGGGCCGATGCTGGTACAGCTCTCGGAGGGCTTCCATGCCGTTGGAGCTGGTAACTGTGTTGTACCCCTGGTCTTCCAGCCAGGTGGTAAGAATCTCTCGGATTGACTCCTCGTCGTCAACGACTAGAACTGTCTCCGCCATCATCTGCCCTCCCTCCTGCTACGGTCAATCGCCTCTGCCACTATCGTGGAGGGCGGCGACGACGTCATGCCTGTTCCCGGCGCGGTCATAGACGAGAGGCCCTGTGACAGGCGACCGGCATTATCCGCCAATGCGCCAGCCGACGCAGCCCGGCCCGTGAAGCCGGCCGTCATTAGAATCCCCACGCCGTGCAAATCCCATGTCCAATCGCGCAAGAAACTGTTGTTTGGCAATTCGAATATCTCTCACTCTGCCGCTGTTTATACGTTGATCATGCCCACGAATGTCGGAACGTCCTAACGCAGGCAATATCGGCAGCAATCGCACGCGATCCTGAGCTGGACTCTTCCAAGTAGAATTAGCCTGGTGAAATTACCAGTAAATGTCTTGCACTGGCTAGGCCGCGCGCCCCTGAGGTTTCAGGCTCCAACAGCCGCCGTATGGGTCGCTCCTAATTCGCTTTAAGGCCCGCGCTTCGATGGCGTTATTTGGACGGCCCTAGAAATATCGGGCCTGTGGGGCTTGAATATCCAACCTGTTTTCCCGGAGCCACCCTTTGCCCCCATGTTACGCCGGCTCTTGAGACCATTTAAGCAGCCACGTATTATTAGACCCATGTTGTGCTCACCTGTCTGCGCTGTGGTTTCCACCTAAACCACGTTGATACAAACACCCGTACGGGTTCCGCAAGGCATGTCTGGAAGCGCCGGGACTCGCTGACGACGTGCAAAACGGCCTTTTGCATTGACTGACTGAATCTTTTAGAATTGTCGCGTATCATATAAGTCAGGGATGGCATGACGTTCCCCTGAACTGTTCTGCGACGCCGGATACAAGATTGGTAAAAAGAGGTGACCGAACTTGGCTAATAAGATTCTTGTTTACTCGACTCTGGGATGCGGATACACCGATGTGGTGAAAGCCGAACTCGAAAGGGACGGCAAAGACTACGAAGAGATTAATCTGTCGCTGTATCCGGAGAGATGGGACGAAATCCTTGAGTATACCGACGGGGTAAAGCTGACTCCGGTCGTCATAGATGGCGAAGAGGTGACCGTGGGAGTGAACGGCATCGGCTGCGTGTCTTAACGCCCTGCTGGAATTCGGCAGGCGGCATCCAATTCCGAACCTTTATGGAGTGAACATTGTCGGGCAATGTTGTTATCTACACACACCCAGAG
>JACZVF010000062.1 GCA_022572805.1 Chloroflexota bacterium | reverse complement strand
GGGGTCGTCGTCCACGACCAGGATGCGCTGTGTTGCCGTCTCGGTAGTCCTTGAGTCCATAAATAAATCCAGCAATTCCAATCACCCAAATTATAAGGGATAGTCCTGGAATTTATTATCGCCCAGGTTTCGGCGGGTATTGCGTGAAATTCCTTACGAAAGGGTTACAGAGAGGCCGGGGTGGAAGCTCGTGTGCTTTGGGTCGCCGCTTAGTAACTATCTCAAATGGACGGATGCCTTGTTCCCACCCACTCTGGGGGCTCTCGTTCCTGCGGGCACATCCCCCAGGCCCTCTGGACTCCCCCATGACGATTTTACGATAGTGACTTAATGCCGTTGCCAGGCGTTGGAAAGGGGTCGTTGTCGGGTGGTGGGTCACTCTATCCGCCCAGGTCGCGGCCCTTTATGTAGTCCCGATAGCTTGCGTCGTGGATGCCCGCCATCGCGTAAAGGATGCTTCTGTGGCGGTAGGCGCTCCGGAATTCAGGGTCCAGGTCGATGGCTCGGGTCATGTCGGCAATGGCCTCTTCTATCCTTTCCAACTCGGAGTACGCGAGGCCTCGATTGTGGTGTGCGTCGCGGTACTGCGGGTCCAATGCCAATGCTCGGGAGAAGTCCCGCACCGCGCTTTCAGGGTCGCCGGTGCAGAGGTAGGCAACGCCACGGTTGTTGTGGGCCATGCTGTTTTCGGGTTCCAGGTGGATGACCCTGGTCATGTCCTCTTTCGTGCTCTCGTATTCGCCGAGATTGGAGTAGGCGTTTCCTCTGCGAAACAGGGCGGCGGCGTTGTCGGGACCGTCACGGAGAGCCTCCGTCATCTCCGAGACGACATGCCGCAGATGGTCGGGATCGTGGGGGCCGCCAGTTGACTGCTGTGGGCCGATTATATCCAAATCGTTTCGCCTAATTAATGCCGTGTTCGGGGGAAAACTGGACTTTATCGTTGGCCGACTGCACGGAGGGAGGATGCAACGTATTCTACCAGTCCGCGGAGGCGCCATAATCATAAATACTCATTGAGGTGCGGAAAAATGCGGTGGCTGTTCATCTAGGACGACAATTACCGTCTGAAATATCCCAGCCGAAATACAAGCGCCACTGCTATGAAAGCCCCTGCGGAATCCAGCCCCACATCGGACAGCGAGCTGTGCCGTCCGGCAACGAAGCTCTGGTGAATCTCGTCCAAAATGCCGAAAGCGACGGCCCAGGCGAGTGTGATTAGTAGGACGGACCGAATCCGCAGGGCCTGAATGGAAAGGAGCAGCCGGTAAACCAGCACGGCGAGAACTCCGAATTCAAATGTGTGAACGACGTACTCGGAGGTCACTGCTTTGGAGACGTACCAGGGGAGCAATGCGCTACCCTCCTTGATCTGGCCCAGGGTGCTCAAGGTGGTGTTGGAAAGCAGATAAATTCCTACCATCCAGATAAACACCGGCCCCCAATACAGGGCGATGTTCGCGCCGCGAGTCTTCATACGCATCTCGTACGTGTGACGTCACCCGCCTCGATAATGTCGACTTTTCCACGTTTACATCCGAGGCCGGGTATCAGACTTGCCCGGGCACATACGTGAATCTTGGTCACGTCAGGGTCACAAGGTTTCACTCATTCATCCACCCCTTTGTTCACTTTCTCCTGCTATAAGCTACCCGAGGTAATGAGCCTCCTCCAAAACTTGCCTGTGGGTGTGGCCATGATGTAGCCGCCTCTTCATGTGTGCCCACAGGCAACAAAGCCAATGGCCGGCGAATTTGGGCGTGCCGGGGAGCCATGAGCTACTTAGTCCAGTTGCCGAAAACCGGGACCTACCTTCAGTCAGGCCCCAGAATATTGACGGGGTTGGTTCTGATTTTCCTGGGGGCGATGCTATCTTACCCGGTGTTCATCGGTCAGCACGGCGACGGCCTATCCTGGTGGCCGGCGATGATGCTCGCGGGGTTATCATGGTTCCTACTCGGAGCCGCACGCCTCGTGATAAACAGGCTTTCCTAGCTGCCTCCGGCCCCCTGCCTCTCACATAGCCTACCCTCTTCGAAGCACGCTGGTATACCGCATAATGTGCCGCGAATCGCTTGCTTCCATGACGAGTCGTGAACGTATAATATCGTGCTTGGACATTGGCATACCGGCAGCGCGTGCCTCAGGCTCACGTCTTTTCGGTCCGCCGATTGCGAATGCGTGCATGTGACTTTCAAGGGCAATCGCGCCGCGTCCGGTGTGGTGAACGTACGATTTCGGAGGAGATACGCAGGTGGTGAAAGGACTGTTGGCAGTGGCCCTGATCTTGATAACGGCGTGTTCGTTCCCGCAGGGGCCTCGCCTTGTGAAGCCTGATGAGCCCACCGCCGTTGTCGTGAGGCCTACGTCTACGCCGACTCCCGAGGACCTGATGTCCGGCAGATGGTTCAGCATTATCTCTGAGACGGCATCGCTCGAAGCCGGTGACCTGAAGATCGACATCAAGCAGATGCGATTCAGCACACCGGAAAGGCTGTTGCCCGACCTGACCGATGCCCAATTGACCAAGTATGGAATCGCCGGCGCACCCTCGCTCATAGCCGTGCGAATCAACGTGGAGAACTTAGGGACAGGTGCGGTGGAATTCAACCCTTCCGGCTTTGGCAACGTGCTTGCAGTCGGCGGTGTGGAGACCCGCCCTATCTTCGCCTTGACGGGCGAGACGGTGAGCCTGTCCCCTGGTGAAAAAGAGGGCTTCTTGATCCTTTTTCCCGTGACAATTGATTTGGATAACGTTCAGGAGGCGACGTTTACGGTCCGCGGCAATAGCTATACCTACTCTGATCTGAACGTCAGGGGTCCCCTCTAAGGCGGTCCGATATGCCGGATATGCAAGGCGCGGTCAGGGAAGCACCGGCCACTGACCGCACCATTGACATCACCACCACCGGCCGTAAAAGCGGTCAGCCCCGCCGGACTGAAATCTGGTTTCGAAATGCGGGCGGGCGAATATTCATCACGGGTCTGCCGGGAACGAGGTCGTGGTTGGCCAACATGCGGGCCAGCCCGGAGTTCACCTTTCACCTGAAGGAAAGCGTCAAGGCTGACTTGCCGGCTCGGGCAAGATTTATTACCGACGAAGCCGAACGAAGACGGGTGCTGGAGTTGCTGTTGGCTGGCACATCCAGCCCGGATTTCGAGGAATGGGTGGGCAGGAGCCCGCTGGTAGAGGTTGAGTTTCTCTAGCGGCGACCGGGACCACCCACCAAGGGGGCTCTTATTCCTGGGGGCACATCCCCCAGGCCCTCTGCCAGAGGGGCTTTCCCGCTCTGGACTCCCCCACGACGATTTCAAGATAGTGACTAAATCTCCACGCCCAGCTCCCCGGCAACGGTGTCCATATCCTTGTCGCCGCGGCCACTGAGTCCCAGCAGAATGATGTTGTCCCTGGACAGGGTTGGCGCCAGCTGGGAGACGTGGTAAATCGCATGAGCCGGCTCCAGCGCAGGGATGATGCCCTCGGTGCGGCAAAGCAACTGAAATCCCTCCAGCGCCTGGGTGTCCGACACACTGACGTATTCGGCTCGGCTGGTGTCTTTGAGCCAGCTATGCTCGGGCCCTACGCCCGGGTAGTCCAGTCCCGCTGATATGCTGTGCGTTTCCATAATCTGTCCGTCGTCGTCCTGCAGCAGGTAGGACATGCTTCCGTGAAGCACGCCGATCTCTCCCTTCACCAGTGTTGAGGCGTGGCGCTCTGTGTTTACGCCCTCGCCTCCAGCCTCCACTCCGATTAGCTTCACGCCCTCGTTGGGGATAAACTCGTAGAACAGACCCATAGCGTTGCTGCCGCCGCCTACGCAGGCCACGGCATAGTCCGGCAGGCGGCCTGTGGCGTCGTTTAGCTGGCGCTTGGCCTCGATGCCGATTACTTTTTGAAGGTCCCGGACCATCATGGGGTACGGGTGGGGGCCGACGACGCTGCCTATCAGGTAATGTGTGGTCTCGACGTTGGTGACCCAGTCGCGGATGCACTCGTTGATGGCGTCTTTCAGAGTTCGGCTGCCCGACGTAACCGGTCGGACCTCAGCGCCAAGCAGCCGCATGCGGAAGACGTTAAGGGCCTGCCGGCGGATGTCCTTTTCGCCCATGTAGACGATGCATTCCTGGTTGAGCATGGCGCATATCGTGGCGGTCGCCACACCGTGCTGACCGGCGCCGGTCTCCGCGATGATGCGGTTCTTTCCCATGCGCTTGGCCAGCAGCGCCTGTCCCAGAGCGTTGTTGATCTTGTGCGCCCCGGTGTGGGCAAGGTCCTCTCGCTTGAGGTAGATCTGCGCTCCGCCAAGGTCTTCGGAAAGGTTCCTGGCGTGGTAAAGCGGCGTGGGTCTGCCAACGTAGTGCGTCGCCAGCGACTGTAGCTCAGCCTGGAACTGCTCGTCTACCAGGGCCTTGGCGTACTCACGCTCCAGCTCCTCAATGGCGTTCATCAGGGATTCAGGCACGAACCGGCCGCCGAACTGACCGAATCTGCCCCGCTCGTCGGGAAGTTTTTCGTGTGGTTGCATGCGGAAACCTTCTGATATTGTTTTGGATATACGCCCGCTGCATTGTGATAAATGGAGCCGCTCTGATGGCGTTATCGTATGTACCCGGCGGGTTTTGGCCGATGCTAACCTATTATCGGCGGTCTGTTGACCTAACGCAACGCAGTGCCTAGAATTAGGCTGAGGCCCGGCCGCGTGATGTCGTTGGGTCTGGGAGGCCGGTACCGTGCACACATTGAGCGCATGACAGGTTATCCCGATGCAATCCAGATGCTCTCTGCAGTTGAGTTTAGGAGGCAAAAGTGCCCATATACGAGTTCGCGTGCACCCGTTGCGATCATAAATTCGAGCAGTTGCGCCCTATGGATCGAATGGCAGAGCCCGCCCAGTGCCCAATGTGCGATAGCGACTCCAAACGACAGCTTTCCGTCTTTTCCGCTTTCATGACCACCGAGGGCGGCCAGACGAGCGCGATTGCCGGAGCGGGAGGCGGCTGCTGTGGCGGAGGGGGCGGCGGGTGCGCCTGCGCCATGGGCATGTAGTTTCTTGCACTTCTGATGACTTTTCGAAATGGCTGACGGCTGATGGCTGACAGCTTAGCCGAGGAGGCGATATGGCAACATCGACAAGACAAAGGATGACCCTGGTGGACCCGACGACTGAGCCAATCGTCCCGGATTTTGCCGGTGCACCCAGGCTCTCCGACCTGAAGAACAAGCGTGTCGGCGTAATCGATGACAGCAAGGTCAATGCCAAGGAGTACCTCAAGGAGCTGACCGACTTGCTGGACGAGCGTTTCGGCATCGCCAGCCTTAAGTACCACGCCAAGCCGTCGGCCTCCAAGCCCGCCGACCCAGCAATCGTGGAGGAGTTGGCCCGGGAGTGTGACTACGTTATCGTTGGGGTGGGTGATTGAGGGTCCTGTAGCGCGTGCAGTGTGCACGACGGGATCCACGTAGAGAAGGCAGGCACCCCTTCCGTGACAGTTTGCACAGACGCCTTCATCGACACGTCAAAGTCGATGGCCGCCATGTGGGGCACGCCAGGCTACCCGACGATCTTCACGCCGCATCCGATAGCCGGCCTATCGCAGGCCCAACTCCGTGCCAACGCCGAAGAGATCCTGGACAGGGTTGTGGGGATACTGACGGGGCGGTAGCCGGACTAATTCTCTGTCGCCGTCCACCGCCGCACCAGCCGGGGCACGAAAGCAAACAGCAGCGCGAGCACAACGGTGGACGCGGCGATCAGCATTGTTGCATCGAAGAAGAAGCCCTGCGGGAACATGGCGATCAGGTAGTCCCGACGCGGGTCCAACTGCCAGAAGTCGTTGCTGAAGCTGACCAGATGAAACAGCAGGAAAAGCTGGTTGAACGCCACGACCGACAGCAGGCCCACAAACACAACCAGGCCCAGAGTCGCCACGCCACCACGACCGACTACCCGTAGCAGCGATTCCGCAAATCGTCTCCGCGACATGTAGAAGCCTACCGAGGCAAAGCCCAGCAGGTAAAGGCCCGTGATTTCCTGCACCCGGTACACGTTCTTCACCAGGTCCTTGACGTCCCGCATGTGGGTAATCTCCCGCTGGTTGTACAGGCTTTCCACGACGACGCCAAGGACGAATGTGCGTATTATCAACTGCTCCTCATCGTTGTTGAAGTAGTCCCGGAGCTGCGCAGCGGCGTCGAGCAGATCGCCGCGCTTAATGCCGGTGTATTCGGGGATGTTATACTTCTCGAAGCCGTAGCTGTACAGCCCGGGAAAGTTGATTACCAACCGCACGCTGGTGGTTATGAGGAAAACCGGTACCAGGACGATGAAGAGTACGACGGCTGTTTTTCTTGCGATTTCCATGAGCCCTCATGATATCACTTACGCGCCTGCAAACAACGCGGTCCCGTGCCTGCGCGAGTCAGGAGAACGATTTGGAATTCGGTGTCAGCGCCTCCAGGATCTTTCCAAGCACCTTCGACGGAGTTCTTCGTGTGCTAAAACGTCTGCGAGGGCCTAATGGTTGCCCGTGGGACAAGGAGCAGACCCATCAGTCGCTGAAAGAGATGCTGTTGGAGGAGTGCTACGAGTTGGTGGAGGCCATCGAGGAGGGCGATAGCGACAAGATTGTGGAGGAGTTAGGCGACGTAATCCTGAACGTGGCCTTTCATGCCAACATCGCGGAGGAGCAAAACGAGTTTACAACGGAGCAGGTGTTTGCAGGACTGATCGACAAGCTGGTGCGGCGTCACCCCCACGTTTTCTCCGGCCTGAGGGTCTCCGGTTCGGCAGAAGTAGTGGCCAACTGGGATGCCATCAAGCAGCGGGAGCGCGGCGCCGACGAGTCCGTCCTGGATGGCGTCCCCAAAACCATGCCGGCGCTATCCTATGCACAGACCATTCAGCGCAGAGCGGCGAGGACTGGTTTTGACTGGGAGGACTTCAAGGGCGTGCTGGACAAGGTGTCTGAGGAGGTGGCGGAGATACACGCCGCCCGGTCCGACGAGCAGCGGGAGCAGGAGCTGGGTGACTTGCTCTTCTCAGTGGTGAACGCGTGTCGGTGGATGGGTGTTGAGGCCGAGGCGGCCTTGCGCCACGCGAATTTGCGCTTCCACGGGCGCTTTACGGGCATGGAGAATCTCAGCAGGCAACGCGAACTAGACTTTCGCCAGCTTTCGTTGGATGAAAAGGAAGGGCTCTGGCAGGAGATCAAAGAGTCCGAGAACCCCGCGAACCAGGGATAGGGGCAGACCGGAGCCGCGCCTAACCCCGTTGTTTACTTGGAGCGCGCCGGGTTGATGCGTTACTTCAGCCGCCAAAGCTCACGGAAGCCAGTCGCCATAATTATCGTTAGCACCGCCACGGCGATGGCCGATAAGAACGTGGCTGCGGGCGCGCCCATGGATTCAGCGATGAGGCCTGCAGCCAGGCTGCCGACGGGCATGAGGCCAAAGGTCATGATGTAGATTCCGGAGACTCGGCCGCGAATCTTGTCCGGCAGGATGCTCTGGATGGTCGCCTGGGCGGTGGAGTAATACCCCATCAGACCGATGCTTCCCACCATCAGGATGGGATAGGCCAGCGACAGCGACGGGTTAAACGCCATGGCAACCATGGCAAGGCTGGCCAACGCAACGCAGCCGAGAATTACCCTGCCCTTGCGTCGCATGTCGCCCAGGGATGCCAGCGCCAGGGTGCCCATCACTGAGCCCGCCCCTGCCGAGGCCATCAGGAGTCCCAGAGTGACCGGCCCGACATTGAACACCTCGGCGGCATATACGGGGATAAGCCCGTGAAAGAACGGCATGACCATTACCGAGGGCACGAGGCCGAACAGCAGTAAGGTCAGCACCAGCTTCTCCGAACGGATGTATCGGACTCCTTCCATAACGTCGTCGATGGCCGATCGGATGTTCATCTTGGACTTGGATTTCGGCTCCAGCCGCAGTCCCAGTATCACGGCGCCGGCTGCGGCCAGGAGTACTGCTTCGACCAGGAGAGCCGGCCCCGCCCCTGCAATTGCCAGGATGGCCCCGCCAATCGCCGGGGCCGCGAGACGCGTTACGCTGAACGCCAGCGAATTCAGAGCGAATGCGTTTACCAGGCTTTGCCTGGGAACCATGCTGGGTATCAGTGCCATCCGGGCCGGGTCGGTAATAATCCACGACAGTCCCATCAGAAACACGAATGCGAAAATATGCCAGACCTGGGTCACGCCCGCCAGGACGCTAACGCCAAATGCCAATGACAGCAGCGACTGGTAAATTAGCACCACGGTCATAAGTTTGCGTTTATCCCAAGCGTCCACGATCACGCCGCCCAGGGGTCCGGCCAGCAGTATGGGCAGGGCGTCCAGTCCCATCACAACGCTGGTGAGCAGTGCGGACTGCGTTAGCTGGTAGGTCAGCCATCCGACGATGATCATCTGAAGCCAGTAGCCCGCGCTAAAGAAGAAAGTGGAGGCCCAGAGGAACCTGTAGTTGGTATGTCTGAACGAGTCGAAGGTGCGTACCACCGTAGGCATGCGAACAGGCCGGAGGTGTGGATGCGGAATGTGGGGATATTGATGGCGAGGCCGAACCGGCGGCGCCATTGTGGCCTCAGCCGGGTGTTCAAGAAGGTCGCCCACAGGGTGCGTGGCCGCCACCAAGCGCTGGGCTGTGGTGGCTTGTAAACTCACTGCCGGTGCTTCTGCCTCCGCTTGAACGAGGCTCTTGACGTCCGGCGAGGGAGCGTCTAGCGGACTTTGAATGAGGTCGGCGGTTGCGGCGGACTCTTGAGGCTCGGGAACTGCGCTAGACTCGGACTTATTCAATGACGGTTACTGAGCACCCCTCGCAAGAATTCCGCCATTTGGGTGTGTACTTATATGCGGACCTATTAGCATAAAATATAACATATTCATGAAAAGAAGCGCATGATAAATGGTTGCGTGTCTAACGGCACAAATTTCCCAGTCAAACGGAGGCTGTTAAACGGGTCGAATGGTCAGTTTTCTCTCCGGACGACCGGTCTGTCCGGGGCTCGGTTGGCTAGTAGCGCATTAGGCCTAGCCTGATTCGAGTTTCTATCTCGTCGGCGAGGGACTCCACCAGGGCGCCGGCGGGATTCATAAGAAGCTGTCGAAGACCCCGTCTAGGCCTCATGAAGACGGGCCTTCGGGGGGCGCCGGCCATTTCGGCTGCCATATCGATCGCAGAATCCAGGTCGCCAAGCTCGTCTATAAGACTTAGCTCCTTTGCCTTGGTAGCCCAGTACACCTCGCCGGTGGCCACCTCGCGAACCTTCGCTTCGTCCATGTTACGGCCCTTGGCCACTATGGACACGAAGGTGTTGTAGGAGTCGTCGATCAGCCCTTGCATCTTCGCCTCTTCGTCGTCGGTGGCCTCACGCCAGAACGCGCCCATATCTTTGTAGGGGCCGCTCTTGTTCACGTTGACACCGACGCCCATCCGCTCTAGAAGCTGTTGCAGAGCGGGCCTGACTGAGATCACGCCTATGGAGCCTATGATGGCACCGGGCGAGGCTATGATCTTGTTGGCCGCGCAGCTTATGTAATAAGCCCCCGAGGCACCCAGACCGCGTATGCTGGCTATAACGGGCTTTCGCTCCGCGACCTTCAACACGCTGCGATAAAGGTAGTCTGATGCGGACACGCCTCCGCCCGGCGAATCTATGTCCAGCACCAGTGCGCGAATGCGGTCGTTCTTCGCGATGTTGGAGAAGATGTGTTCGTACTGATTGGACTTGATGTGGCCGCCTATCGTGCCGAACAGCTCCACCACGGCGACACGGTGCAGGATGGTTGGGTTGGCATGGAGGACGAGCATGAGGGCTCCTTTGCATGTTCTGTACATGCAGTATTGTAACGGGGCTGGACAGCGCAGGATAGTCCCGGCGATTGGCCCTGCGGGGCGTAAGCCGTTCTTTATTGTTATGGGACTGCTACGGGGTCTGTCCGCCCTGGGCGTTCAGGACGATGGAGTACATGGAATGGTCTGCCGCTATGTAAAGTCGGTGTTTGTCCGGGCCGCCGAAGCAGCAGTTGGCGGTGCGCTGCTCCGGCACCAGGATCTTGCCCAGAAGCTCGCCCTGCGGACTGTAGACCTGAATGCCGTCCCAGGCGCTGGTGAAAATATTGCCGTTAACGTCGCAACGAAAGCCGTCGGGCTTACCGGGCCGGACCACGGCGAACACCCGGCTGTTGGTCAAGCGCCTGCCGTCTGCAACGTCGAAGACGCGGATGTGGCCGGGCTCGCCGGTGTCGGAGATGTACATGAGGCTCTCGTCGGGCGAGAAGCAAAGGCCGTTGGGCCTGTCGAAGTCGTCGCCCACGATCTCCAAATCGCCTGAGTCCGGCTCCAGCCTGAAGACGTAATTGGCGCCGATTTCGCTCTCCGCCTTGTGACCCTCGCGGTCGCTAAGGATGCCGTACGGCGGGTCGGTGAACCAGATGGAGCCGTCGGACTTGACCACGATGTCGTTAGGTGAGTTGAGGCGCTTGCCCTGGTAGCTGTCCACCAGCGTGACCACGGTCCCGTCGGCCTCGGTGCGGCTGATGCGGCGGCCGCCGTGCTCGCAGCTGACAAGCCGTCCCTGAAGGTCCAGGGTGTGGCCATTGGTGTAGCCGCATGGCTGGCGGAACACGGTCGCGCCGTCCGCTTCCGACCAGCGCATCATGCGGTCGTTGGGGATGTCGCTCCACAGCAGGTAGTCGCCGTCGGGCACGTAGACAGGACCTTCTGCCCACTCCGTGCCGGTAAAGTGCTTCACCAGCCTGGCGTTGTCCGGTAGCATCGCCCGGAACCTGTCATCGAATATCTCGAAGCCTTCGCGGACCTCTTCGGCTGGGCGGTACGTTGTCACAGCGGCCGGCACCTCGTTATGAGTTACGTGGCATGAAGTATACTCCTCAGTAGGGTTGTGTCCAAACCGGGTTGGTTTTCGCCTTCCATCCAGATGGGAGTCAGCTCATTCGTAAATTAGCTTTTCTTGCGGCGCTGCTTCCGGTAATTCGGTTCTTCATTTCCAAGGCCAGGGAGCAACTGGAGTCCGGCCACGCACTGCCGGACAACGCTACTCTGGTGGAAATAGAGAGCCATGCCGTGGAGATTGCACGGGCGGCCGGCGCCATTCTTGCGCGAAACTTCGCCAATGTCGCCTCTCTGAAAGTGGAGTACAAGGACGATAAGGAATCGGACCCGGTTACCAACGCCGATAAAGAGGCGCAGGACTACCTGAAAGAGGCCATCGCTCGGCGATTTCCGGACCACGGGATTCTGGGCGAGGAGGACGAGGTAGACGAGTCCGTGGCGCACGATTTCGTGTGGGTCCTGGACCCGCTGGACGGCACCAGGAACTTTCTGTCCGGATTGCCACTGTATGCCTGCTCTATCGGGGTTATGTACAGGGGCGTGCCTGTTGCCGCCGCCGTTTTCCTTCCCTGGCCAAAGGATGGCGGCGGCATAGTGCTTCATGCCCGAAAGGGGGGCGGGGCCTTCGCCGACACCGAGCCTATCTCGGTGATCAAGGCCACCGAGCCCAAAGGCAACCGGCTGGTAACGCTCCCCGGCGGATTCGGCGGGATGTTCCGCCTGGGCAAGCCCATGCACGGCAAGGTGGGCGAGGTGAGGATGACGGGCAGCATTGCGTACGAGCTGGCCATGGTGGCCAAGGGCGTTACGCAGTACACGATGACCACAAGTCCGTTTCTGTGGGACGCTGCCGGCGGCGTGTTGCTGGTGCTGGAGGCGGGCGGCCAGGTGCTGGTAGGCGAGCGTCGGAAGGGCGTCTTCGGCCTGACGGAGTCGACGCGGTGGACGCCCTTGCAGAGCTTCTTTCCGGGGTGGCGCAGCGGCCGCATCAAGATGAGCGAGCTCCGCAAGTGGCGCAAGCCGCTGTTCCTGGGCAACCCCGACGTGCTGAGCTACGTCACGTCCAACCTCAGCGGCAGGCCCATGCTGAGGCGCAAGGCGGTGCGCTGGGTGCGAAGGGCTGTGAGGAAAAAAGGACCGAGGAACACGGATTCGCAAACCAAGATGGAAGGTAAGAATCATGCCTCGCAAGATCAAGATTGAACTCCCGGATGGCAATGGCCCGGTTCTTACAGAAATTTCTGCTGATAATGAGGCCCAACTACAAGACCTCGTGAGGGACACTCCCGACCTCATTCCCACTGAAGAATTTGGAGAGGAACATTCGTATTTTGTCGTTGGCCGGGAGACAAACCTACCGTCTGGTTCCGTTGATTTGGTTGGCCTTACGCGTGGTGGTGATGTAATCATAATTGAGCTCAAGACAGGGCCTCAGAATTCAGATTTTCGCAGAGTTTTGGCCCAGCTTCTGGATTACGGTTCTGATATGTGGCGCATGAGCTTGGACGTTTTCGAAAGCACGGTTTCGAGGCGATACTTCACCCACGAAAGTTGCAATGACACCCGGGTAAAGGGATTACGTTCTCTGCGAGAAGCATTTGGTAGAGTTTGGCCTGACCTCACTGAACCTGACATGGAGGTAACATTTAGTAATTTGTCGGCGAATCTGCAAAACGGCCCATTTGAGTATGTGATCGTAGCCCAGCGTTTCTCTACATCTATGCTCCAGACCCTTGAATACCTGAACGAGAGCATGAGCGGTTCGAAGTTTTTTGCAGTGGAGTTGGTCAAGTTCGCGTCGCAGGGTATATCTGCCTACGAAACTAGGACTATGGCCAAGCCTAACGCTAAGAAGAATATCAATGAAAAATTGATAAAATCTGCCTCAGAAACCCTATCAGAAATTGTTGATGAAGAGTATCGACAAGCGATGGGAAATATATTTGACGCATGTGGAGGATTAGATATTCAGCTTGCATGG
>JACZVF010000061.1:6619-12966 GCA_022572805.1 Chloroflexota bacterium | reverse complement strand
AGAGAGCTTTTTCCGGAGGTCATCGGCGAGATCAACGCATCCGGGTGCCAATCGCTTAAAGAATATGCCTTTCAACAGCCGGCGAAGGTTGCCGGCCTATCGCTTCTAATAGGGCGGCGCATGGGGCTGGGGATGCTGGAATTAGCCGGCGTGGGCATGGCTGCGTTGTTCAAGGACATTGGCTACATACTGCTTCCCTCTGGACTGCAAGACAAGGTGAACCCAACATCCGAAGAGGAGCTGCTGATAAGGCAGCATGCCGCCCTCGGCGCTGAGATAATGAGTCAGTTGAACCGGTTCGGACCAGATGTGGCCGAGAGCATATATCACCATCACGAGCGGTGGGACGGTAGCGGCTATCCCGATGGGTTATCTGGCAAGGAGATACCACTACTGGCGCGCATCGTCGGTATTTGCGACAGCTATTACGAAATGGCGTCGAAGCGGCCCGACAGACCAGGGTACATGCCCCACGAAGCCGTTGAGTACATCATGGCGTTCAGCGGAGATCTTTTTGATCCGGAGCTCGTGGGAATATTTACTCGGCAGGTGCCGCTTTACCCGACGGGTATTACGGTCAAGCTCAACACCGGCGAAACCGGAATCATATCCAACAGCAACCTGGGTCACATAGGACGACCGACGGTGCGGATATGTTTCGATGAGAGAAGCCGCCAGATAAAGGAGCCCTACGATCTGGACCTTGCCCAGCCGGAGAACCAAGGAAGGCTGATAGTCCAGGTCACGTAACGCATGAGCAACGACAACAAGGTACTTTCCCAGGAAGAGATCGACGCCATGCTGGCCGGAGGGTCGGACGATGGCGACGACGAGGGTGATGCAGAAATCGAGGCGCCCTCGACGCCTCCTGTGCCTGAAAGATCACCTGCGCCGGTGGCAGCGGAGACTGAGCCCGAACCTGAGCCCGCCGCGGTAGCCGAAGCCGTGGCACAGCCTACAGCTCCGGAGACGGCGCCGGAACCTGTCATTATTCCCGAGCCCGTGGCCCCGCCGCCCGCTCCCGTGCTCACCCCTGAGCCGGCGCCGCCTGCGCCCACGCCTGCGTTAGCGCCTGCGCAGCCCACGCCTGCGGCCCCGACGGCTACTACTTTGGATAACGAGGCGCTAAATGGCCTGACGGAGCGGGTGGGACGTCTGGAGGCGGCTCTGGCGGAATCCAACAACAATATGAGGCAGATACGTCAGGAGTTTCAGACGTTCGCGACCCAGGTACAACTGATCGGAAGCCGCATGGAGGGCGTCCTGGACAACCTGAAGTCCACTTTAGGGTACAGGGCCCAGAAGACGTTTACCTGCACGTCCTGCGACGCAGACGGCGACGTTGCGGCCAAGGTGAAATGCACAGGTTGCGGCAAGGAGAACTGGTGGGGATGGTGGCCACAAAGCGGCTAATTTCCTTTATACCCCGTTGGAGGAGTGGACGTGTCCAACATTGATCTCGTAAATGCGTTCATAGCGCCGGCGCAGTGGATATGGGAAAAAGAGATCGGCATATCCCTGGACATGAAAAATGCCAGGGCGGTGGGGAATACCACCACTACTGAGGACGTCACCGCCGTAATCGCGTTCAAGGGCGACGTGGAAGGGTCCGTGCTGTACGGGTTCAGCAGAAATACAGCCAGGACCATGATCGACTGCATGATGGACGAGGAGATTCAGAACTGGGACGATGTCGCCGGATCCGCACTGGGAGAGATGGCCCAGATAATCACCACTCACGCGACCTCTGGATTAGCTTTGGCCAATTACAAATGCCAATTCAGCGTGCCTATGATAATAGAGACCATTGGGCAGCCTCTTAACGTCATTTCCGACCAGATTCAAGTCAGCTTCGTAAGCGAAATTGGGCCGTTAAACATCCGATTCGCCCTCAACGACACCACGGTGGTGAAAGACGACGACCTTCTGGACTGGCTGCGAATGAGATACAAGTAGCCGTAGCGATTGAGGCGGCCGTTTCCGACAGCCCGCCTGAATCACAACCGGTCGTCTTTTACCCAACCGTCCTTCTGTTTGACGTCCCAATGGACTCGCAAACACCCATGCGGCTTCTTGCCGAGGCTTCCGGTAGCTTCTGCATTGAACGCGCGATGTTCGGTGGCATCGGCAGCGAGTTCGCCTCGTCATGCCCGCGCTGCGGTTGCGTCGAGAGTAAAAATGCTGTATCTCTTTTAGGCGTATTTCACCTGAAGGACAAAATATGGCATTCAAGCTACTTCTGCTTCCGCCCGGAGGCGACGAGAACACCCTGGTGGCCCGCGAATGGCCTCAGGAGATCAAAAAAGCATGCCCCGATGTGGAGGTGCGCGTGGCCGGCTCCGTGGGCGAGGCCATGGAGATGATAGACGACGTGGACGCGGCATTCGGAGACATACCTCCCGAGCTGTTGGAAAGGGCCCGGAACCTCAAGTGGATCGCGTGCCCACAGGCAGGACCCAGGGCAGGCTACTACCACGAAAGCCTGATTGCCGGCGACGTGATCGTCACCAACACCAGGGAGATATACAACGACCATATAAGCGCGCACATCATGTCGTTCATTTTGGCATTCGCCAGAGGCCTGCACGTGTACATACCTCGGCAAAACCAGCGTCAATGGACACCTGGCTACAAGACAACGCACCTGCCGGAAGCCACCGTTGGCATTATCGGCGTAGGGGGCATCGGAGCCGAAACGGCCCGCATGTGCTCTGAGTTCGGCATGACGGTGCTGGCAGTGGACCCCCGCGTCACGGATCCCCCCAAAGGCGTTGCGGAGTTGCACGGCTCCGGGGCGCTTAACGAGGTGCTGCCCAGGTGCGACTTTGTGGTGCTGACCGTGCCGGAGACGCCGGAAACGCAAGGACTTTTCAGTACGGAAACGCTGGGCCGTATGAAAAACACAGCGGTCCTGATCAATATCGGACGCGGCGCGGTAGTGGTGCTTGACGATCTTGTGCGGGCCTTGCGGGCCGGGGTCATTGGCGGCGCAGCCCTGGACGTATTTCAGGTGGAGCCTTTGCCGCCCGACCACCCCCTTTGGACTATGGAAAACGTTATCATCACGCCACATGTAGCCGGAACAGGCCCTTACCTGGAGAACAGGCGCACGGAGCTTTTCGTGGAGAACTGCGTGCGCTTCAACGAGGGGCGCGAACTGAAGAATGTCGTCGACAAGGCCAACTGGTATTAGCCGTTCCAGATGATGCCGGCAAGAGGGCAGGCAAGATGAAAATTCACCTGGTGGACGGGACCTACGAGCTTTTCAGGGCGTACTTCGCCATGCCGAAGATTACCTCGCCCGACGGCCGTCCCGTGGGCGCGGTAAGAGGAATAATGCAGACACTGCTACTGCTCTTGCGGGAGGAGGGGGCCACGCACGTAGCATGCGCCTTTGACCACGTCGTGGAGTCCTTCCGCAACGAATTGTTCGATGGCTACAAGACTGGCGAGGGCATATCCGAGGACCTGCTGGCCCAGTTTGAACTGGCGGAGGAGGCCGTAAGGGCCCTGGGTATTGTGGTGTGGCCCATGGTGGAGTTCGAGGCTGACGACGTCATGGCGACCGCTGCGCATGCCTGGGCTGACGAAACAGGCGTGGAGCAGGTAGTGATATGCTCCCCAGACAAGGACCTGGCGCAGATGGTCGTCGACTCCAAAATCGTGGCGCTGGACCGACGCAGAGGCGTTACATTGGACAGGCAGGGAGTAGTCGATAAGTTCGGCGTGGCACCGGAATCGATACCCGACTACCTGGCGCTGGTTGGAGATTCCGCAGACGGCATACCGGGCATACCCAGGTGGGGCGCGAAGTCTGCGTCCGCTGTGCTCGCGAAGTACGGGCACCTGGAAAACATACCCTCCGACGTGTCCAAATGGGATATCACCGTCAGGGGCGCCGCGACCATGTCGGCGAACCTGGAGGAGCGCCGCGCGGAGGCCGCGCTGTACAAAGACCTGGCCACGTTAAGGCTGGACGTGCCCATTACGGAGAGCCTGGTCGACCTGGAGTGGCTGGGCGTCCCCAGGAAGCCGTTCGAGGAATTGTGCGGCCGTCTCGGCTTCAAGAGCATGCTGTCTCTTCCTCACCGGTGGCTTGGCGAGTAGGGCCGCGAGCCGGCCAATAACCGGTCCTTCAATTTTCCGTGTGTCTGCCTCTGCATGCCTTGCACCGCAGCACGGTTACTGAATGATCATTCGCCTCTCCTCTCCACCCAATGCTCCATTTCGCCCACGGTCGAAAGCCCCTGGAGCCTTGAAAGCTTGCCGCGTATTCTCCCAGTCGGACAGCTAGACGGCATATTAATTCGGACTCGGCAATGTCATTTCGCAGGCTGTTACTGCGCCGGCAGATTCTGATAATCAGCACTAGCACCTATGACAATTACGAGGGCTCCGCCACGACTGCCGATGAAGGATGGACGACAATTACCGTGTATCGAACTGCGTTACTGAAACGCACCCCAACCGCACACTAATCGTCCTCATTGGACGGGATAGGACGATATTTAACCAGATGCGGCGTTTCGCATTTAGTCCAAGCTTTACCATCGCCCTGGCCGTGAACATGGCGTTGGTTATAGTCGTGATCTCGACCGTGATGACAGTGTTTGATGTGCGCAGGGAACGCCGTGCCTTCGCGGACCAGGTTGAAGTCAGAGGGGTCTCCCTCTCGACGGCTGCAACGGATGTCTTCGCTTCACCCATATCGTCCGGGGACAGTCAGGCTCTGGCTGATGTTGTTAGGGACACCAGGATACGGCGGGAGCTTGCGTATCTCGTGGTTATATCTCTCGACGGTCAGCCGCTATCCAAAGTTCCGAATTCCGAGTCATACGATGCGGAAGATGGGTTTGGCAAAATAGCCATCCACACCGAAACGGTGATCCAACGGACGCAAGGCTCACTGATCGAATTCGCCAGTCCGGTCATGCTCGACGGTAAGGCCATCGCCGGCGTCCAGTTCGGATTCAGCACCGCGCCGCTGGACAGCGAGCTATCGGCTATCATCACACAGCGAATATGGCAGACGTCGTTTCTTCTGCTAATCGGCGTCATTTCCACAGTCCTGATATCCCACCTGCTGATGGGCCCCGTCAGGTCGCTTATTGCAGCGGTAACCCGGGTTTCCGACGGTGGCGAGTTCGTTGACGAGACGAAGCGGACAAGCGAATTTGCCCGGCTGTCCAGTGCCGTCGGGGAGATGGTTCGCAGGTTGCAAAGCAGCGCAAACGCCGAGCCCGTTCAGACCCCTTCTGAGTCGGATAATCGCGTCGACCGGCGGCCGGCGGCTGGTTCCTCCAGGAAGGTGTCTGATGCCCGGCAGAATGGCGTCACTTCTCCAGCGCCGGAGACAGAGCGTACAGCCGCTTCGACACAGCCGGCGACCCAGCCGGCCGGGGTAGGCCTCAACGCGGAAAACCAACAATTTCTGGCGGACGCGCAGAGGAGGTTGGAGGAGGCACTGCATCAGACCAAGGCGGCGGAGGATGCGGCGCAACTGGCAATGGAGTCGGCCCACACAATAAACAATCTGGTAACGCCGATCACTGCGTACTCCAAGATAGCCCAGCAAAAACTGCCCCAAGGGAGCCCCTTAATCTCTAGCATGCAAGAGATCGAAGAGGCCGGGAACCGCATCGCGGCGCTCGCCACTAAGATTCAGCAGTACGTGCCGCAGGTGCCTTTGATCGAGGTGATTGAGCCGGCCGCCGATGAGTTCACGGCGCGGCCGCATTCCGATGAAATAATTGAAAACAACGTCTTCTTGGACAAGAATTCAACCGTGGCCCTGGTAGTGGACGATGAATCCATGGTCCGAAGAGTGACCACTTCCATCCTCGCTGCGGAGGGTTACACGATTCTTGAGGCGTCCAACGGCATGGAAGCCGTGGAAACCGCCAAGCGATTCGTCAACGTACGGATTCGTCTGCTGGTCACGGACGTGCTGATGCCTATGATGGGCGCCAAGGATTTGGCCGCCATAATGGGGGACATCCATCCTGAGACGCTGGTGGTTTACACCTCTGGGTACACCGCCGAATCCCTCATAGCCCACGGAGCTCTGGACCCGGAGTCGACCTTCATCCCCAAGCCTCTCAACAGAGAGGCCCTTCTGGGGAAGATCCAAGAAGCTGTCGATGCCAGGAACAACGAAATAAATGAGGCCGCCGGCCTGGCGGCCCAAATCGACTGAATTCCGTGTCTCCCAAATTGGACCGACCGAGGCCCGTCAAGCCGGGCCAACAGGCCTGCCTGGGAACCTCATTTCGGAGTGCCCCCGGTGGGACTCGAACCCACGCTTCCGGCTCCGGAGGCCGGCGCTCTATCCGCTGAGCTACGGGGGC
>JACZVF010000061.1:0-6610 GCA_022572805.1 Chloroflexota bacterium | reverse complement strand
TCATCTGTCCGGCTGAATCCCGACGCCCCGGCTTCGAATTCAGCCGTGGACAGGCCCGACCTACCCTCACATAAAGTCCCCTGCAAATGCTCTCGTAATCGTACAGTGCGCGGGTGGACGTACTAATGGACAACGTTTTTCGGCCAATTGGGCCAAATAGGCCATTGAACTTTTTATACAGGTTGAGTGATGATTAGGTAATGCGGTTTGTAACCACTGTAAAGTGGCCTAATTTGGAGCTGAGTCTCACCGTGAAAGTTGCTTCGCATACACGTGCAGGCGGTGTGTTTCGCGCTCCGAAGGTCAGGTGTAAAAGGGCACTGAAAGGTATTGACATCGACATCTACGGTGCATATGATTAGGCCGCTGTTTAGAGGTCGCCGGGGTCGCCGGCGAAATTTTTGTTCGGTAATTTTTGCCGCAGGTTGTCCAACGCGGTATTGTCGTATTCTCAACGTAGAGGGGGTCAGATGAGAAAGCTTTTCCCTTCCATGGGTAAGACGATTACCCTGCTTTTCTCAGTTTTCGTCATAGTTATCCTAGCGTGCACGGGTCCTCAAGGTCCTCAAGGTCAACCTGGCTTGGCTGGTCTGCCTGGAAATTCCGGTAGTGCAGGTGATCCCGGTCTTCCGGGTAACGCGGGCAATCCGGGTAATCCTGGCGCCCCCGGTCCTGCCGGCCCTGCTGGTCCTGCCGGCCCGGCTGGACGGACTGGTAGAGTAGGCCCTATCGGCCCTGCCAACGCAGATGTCGTCAGTGCGGTTTCACCTAGCATAGCCCTGAACACCACAGTCGTAGCCACTGGCGGCGACATCACGGTGTTGCTTGCCGGCTGGGAGCCGGGCGAGAGCGTCTCGGTCATGGTGGCGGGAGCGGTTGTAGCCGGCGGACAGGCCAACAGTTTCGGTGCCTTGTCGCTCACGGCAACGATTGATCAGAGCGCGGACGTGTATAGCGTCGTCGCCAGCGGAAGCGAGTCGGGCGCCACTGTCAGCGCGCCGATTACGGTGGTCACTACCAAGTAGTACACCTGCGCATCCAAAAGGATTCTTTAATGGGCCCTCGCGCACCAGGTGCGGGGGCCTATTATGTTTTCCCGAATTCAGATTATGAAAACAGCTTCAGGTTTCGTTCTTTGCCCGGGGACACTAGACCGCTGGCGCGCAGTGGAGCATGGGGCCTCTGAATCCCGTGGCCCTTGTTGAAATGCCCAAGACGGGACGAGGCGGGTCCGAATGTCAGCGGGCGTGATTATTCCATAGGGGTGAATGCCTGATTCAGTCGCTAACGGGCTCACAATCGTATTTGGCACGCGGGCGGGTTGCCTGACGAAATATGAAGACTGCCCTAATGGGATGGATTACGCATCCTGCTCGAACTGGACTGGCCCTTTGGCGAAACCTGGGCGTTAAGCAAATGGAGACCAAAGACGGCACGTATCACGATGTGATTGTCGGTCTAGGCGAGCGGGACGCAGGGCTGCGATTGAACGGCGCCACGGCCCCCCTGGAGGCCTGAATTGGCCTTCGACAATCGATGCCTGCCCCGTGACCAGCAGCTACCTGCTGCGGTATCTATTCAAACCTCAATTGGCCGAATCTACACTCGGAATCTGCACCAAGCAATCCGTTGGAAGAAAGAGGCCGGGCCGCTCGTAAATGTCGCCACGAGGAGGATGCGTAAGAAACTATCTCAATATGCTTATGCCGCTTACCCTCCCACCCGCCCGGTGAGTTCTTGTACTGGGGGCACATCCCCCAGACCCTCTGCCAGAGGCCGTCACGACCCCGTGGACTCCCCCGGGACCGTATGGAGATAGTTATAACTAAGCGGACCCCGCCTTGGTTTCACTGGGACGCTTCGTGACCTTCAGGCGCTTGAGGCGACGGCCGGCAGTCGAAATAACCTCTATCTGAAGACCGTCATAGTCCATGTAATCACCGGGGCTTGGGATCTTGCCCAGGCGATGGTAGACGAACCCGCCCAACGTATCGAATCCGTCACCCTCGACGTACACGCTCAGAAGTCTGTTCAGATCATCGATGCTCACGCGGGCATCCATCATGAACTCCGACTCGCTCAGCGATATCACCTCGGGCTCACTCACATCGAATTCGTCGAGAATCTCGCCTACAATCTCTTCCAGCAGGTCCTCGATGGTGACAAGACCGGAGACCCCTCCATACTCGTCTACTACGATAGCCATATGGACCCGCCGGGATTGGAACTCGCTTAACAGCTCCTCCAGTGTCTTGGATTCTGGGATGAACAGCGCAGGCCTGATAATGCTCTCCACCAGAATCGCAGGTGACTCATCACCGGTGGCAAGCTCCCGCAGAATATCGCGGGCGTACGCAATGCCCTCGATCCTGTCCAGGCGCTCGCGGTAAACGGGGATTCTGCTGTGGCCCTTCGTCACCATCATCTCGGCTAGCTCTTCGATGGGTATACCGATCTCCGCCACTGCCATATCCACCCTGGGAACCATTATCTCTCGGGCCACGGTGTCGTCCAACTCAACCACGCCCCGGATCATCTGCACCTCACGCTCGTCCAGCAGCTCGCCGTCGTCCTCCAGGGACATGCCGATTTCTACGACAGGAATGTCTACGTCATCGTGCCCGTTGTTGCCGTTGCTGGGTGTCCATTTGGCCGTCAACGTGGCTACCAGGGCCAGAGGGAGATGTAAGACCCAAGCCAGCCCCCGGACTGGATATGCGGCTTTCAGCGCGATGGTGTCGCCGTAGGCGCTTGAAACGGACCGCACCACACCGAATACGATGAGCTGCATGATCAAGACTGTAACGCCCGCCACGGTCACAGCCCACCAGCCTGGGGCTGCCTGGCTCACTGCAACAGCGGCGGCGGAAATAAAACTTGCGGCGAATCCAACGTGCTTTAGGAATGTTAGTGACCCGACGGGGCCCAATGGAAGAGATTGCAGCCTTTCCAGGTTGGTGGCTCCAGGTTGTTCCTGCGCCACCAGTCGATGAATACGCTCTCGACGCATCGCAGCTATGGTTTTTTCAGCGAGATACGCCAGCGAGAAGACCGTGAACGAAACGACGAAAACTATAGCCGGTAAGAGGGGGTTTATACTGTCGCTATCCATATGAAATCGCGCTCCCGATCGAAGTTCTCGATCCGATGCGCTAAGAGTTCGTCTCCTTAATCTAAAATCTAATTATGGATCTGATTTGGGTTTCCTTGGAACTTTCCTCGCCGGCATGCCCACAACCAGCGAGTCAGGCGCCACGTCCTTGGTGACTACCGCCCCCGCGCCGGTCGCGGACCTGTCACCCAGTTTGATGGGGGCGATCAGCATTGTATCGCAGCTTATGAAAACGTCGTCACCGATGCGGGTCTTGTTCTTTTTCTCGCCGTCGAAATTGCAGGTTATCGCGCCGGCGCCAATGTTCACGTTGGTACCCAGATGGGCGTCACCCATGTAGCTGAAGTGCCCCATCTTGGTGTCCCTGCCTAACCGGCTGCTCTTGACCTCCGCCGACGTGCCCACGTGGACGCCCTGTTCCAGGTGGGAGCCTCCGCGAATATGGCTGAACGGGCCAACGTCCACGTTGTCCTCCAGGTGAGAGTCCCTAATTACGGACGATATCACCTCGCAGCCTTTTCCCAGGATGGAGTCGGAGATCACGGAGTTGGGTCCGATTTTACAGGCTTCCCCTATATGTGATTGGCCGGTTATGTGCGAGTTGGGGAGGATCACGGTGTCTTCGCCCAGTTCAACCGTGTGGTCGATGTAGACGGACGAGGGGTCTGGCATGGAGACGCCGTTAATCATCCAGCGCTCTCGGATGCGCTGTCGCATCACAGCCTCGGCCTCTGCCAGCTGAATGCGATTGTTCACGCCTATGGTCTCGTAAGCATCGGCTGAAAGAACAGACTCCACAGTCATGCCCTGCTGCACGGCCAGCGCCACGAGGTCGGTCAGGAACACCTCGCCCTTTTGTGAAGGCGATATACCGTTGAGGTGTTTCCAAAGCCACCGAGCGCGGAAGCAGTAGAAGCCGCTATTTATCTCACGTATAGACCTGGTGTCGTCGTCGGCATATTCCTCTTCGACGATGGCCTTAATCGCACCTGACCGGTCCCGCACGATGCGCCCCAGACCCTCCGGGTTTACCAGCGTGGACGTGAGTAAAGTGATGCACGCCTCGGTATCGTCGTGAAGCCGCATCATTCGCTTTAGCGTTTCTGCGTTGACCAGCGGGACATCGCCGTACATGACCAGAATGTTGTCGGCTGCCTCTACCTGGCCCTCGGCCTGGAGGACCGCGTGACCCGTGCCCAACTGCTCCGTCTGGGTTACGTAGCATACTCCGGGACCTATGGCCGTTTCGATCTGCTGTGATTCATGGGGCACGACGACCGCGATTGGCGCCAGGCCCGCCTGACGGGCTGCCTCCTCCACAAGGCACACCATCTCTATTCCGCAAACGCGGTGAAGAACCTTTGGAATGCGGGAATTCATTCGGGTTCCCTTGCCCGCGGCAAGGATAACTGCGGCGTGGGTCGTCATGGCCTTTAAATCACAAACTGCCCGTGGCGACGGCCGGATTCCGACGCATAAGGCAGCTAAATTCGGGGCGTTTTCCAGAAGAATCGTCCACTTTAGTCGATTATACCAGATCTGGCCGCTCCCGGTCAATTGGCCTGCTGCAGCCCCGCGCGGGCCTACCCGGACGCAAAGGAATACGTTCTACATCCGTTGCTGCCGTTTGGGCACTTCAGATGCGTGCATCGGCGGTTTGGCGAGCATCACGACAACCATGGTTGCGACGCCAATGACGGCGAACGTGATGAAGGCAATAAAGTAGCTGCCCGTGATGTCGAAAATTGCCCCGGATAGCAGGGCTCCAAAGGCTTGCCCCATTGACGAAAATGGCTCGGTTACGCCACGTATGACGCCCAGGGAGTGCCTTCCAAAATAGTTGGCATAGGCTACCGGCGGCACCACCAGCATCCCCCCCACGCCCAAGCCGAAGAGGGCTGAATAGCTCAGGGCCTCCGCCGTCGTATCGGCGGTCACCATCATAACGGACGCCACGGCCATAACCAGGGCTACGCCTGCAAGGGTAAATCTCGCGGGGACCTTGTCTACTATCCAGCCCCAGGCAATGCTGCCGACGCCAGTGAAGGCCGCGTTGAAGCTTATCGCCAGGCCGGCAATTGACGCGCTCAAACCCTGGTCCCGAAAGTAGGCTGCCACGTGTATGTTGGTGCCGGACTGCATTACGAATAGAAGTCCGGTGCCTATCGCCAGAGTCCACAGCGCGGACGTTCGCATAGCCTCTCTGGAAGTCCATTGAGGCTCGTCCATGGCCCTGGCGTCAACATCCGTGGGGCCATCGCCGGGTCTGTCGCCATCTGGCAGGAGGCCTACGTCTTCGGGACGCTGAGCGATGAGCAGCGACACCGGGGCCAGAGCTATCACCCACACCAGGAGTCCCAGCACTACCCAGGCGGTCCGCCAACCCTGGCTGGCGATTATCAGGGACGCGATCAGAGGGAACCCCACCATTCCTACGGAGTGGGACAGGGACAGGAGACCGTTGGCCCGGCCCCTGGCCCTGACAAACCAGCGGGAAACCACCACGGAGGCGCCTATCTGTATGGAGCTGGAAAAGATCACCCGTCCCGTGGCGTATGCCAGGTAAAAGGCTACGGGGATTGTGGCCCAGGCCAGGGAGATGGTGGAAAGACCCAGGACAAAAATGCTGACCGCCAAGACTAGCTTTGCGCCGTACTTGTCGACAAGCCAGCCAACGATTGGCGACGTCCCGGTAGCGGCAAGACCTCCCAGGCTGGCTGCGCCGGCGATAAGCGTGCGGCTCCAGCCCAGCTCATCTGAAAGTGGGAACATGAATACGGCGATGGTCAGGCTGGCGGCGGCATTGCGCGCTACGTGGGAGCTGCCGGCTGCCATAAGCACCACCCACCCGTAGTAAATGGGACTGCGTCGCGCCAATTTCTCCGCTAGCGCCAACGTGTAGGCCGGTCTGGTGGATGCACAGTAATTTTCTTCCCGTTTGCGTCCCCAGGGATATCGTAAATTCTGTCGCGATAACCCCGGGGAAAGCCCAGAGTGATGAAACCCAGAAATGCTATCATTCGGCTGTTATTATGGTCAACGAATTCCTGCATGGGGTTAGCGCCGGACCTGCCTCAAGCCTCGACGTTACCGGCGTTGGGGGGTTTGCCACCGACATGTCGCGTGAGCCCGGTGCATCGTGGCTAATCTTGGATAAATTGGGAACCCGGTACCCGGGGCAAGGGGCTATGAATCAGGACACGATAAAGAAGCTGATTACGGAATTGATAACGTCGAACCGGATGCTGCTTGTAATTGACTCTGGCGGCGCCGTAAGCGAGATGCACGCCAGGGGCATGACGGAGCCGGAGTACAGCGGCCAGTGGGCTACTATCGAGTCCAGGGACTGGCATGTGCACCTGAACCTTGCCACCGTTGAGGGAGCGCAGTTCGTGGAGAACTCCGACCACGGACACGAGGTGATGCCCAAATTGTACTACGTCAGGCTGTCGGCAGCGGACGGCGTCACGCTGCTCCGCTTTTACTTTCCCAACCCCT
>JACZVF010000060.1 GCA_022572805.1 Chloroflexota bacterium | reverse complement strand
AGCTAACGCCTAGCTACGTAACGAAGGCCGAGCCCGTCACCGATCCTCACGAGATGAGCGCCTGGGTAAACAAACCCTTGGACAGAATACTTTAGAAAGGCAATCGACTTGAACTCTCCATAGTTCGGGCTGGATTCTCTGTTGGCCACGGCCCGGCTTACACAAATTCTATTCATATGTAACGCCACAATATAGCCTCGCCACAAATTTCCTACGCTGGTGGTACGACCAACCTATTCGGCGCCCAGGCTGGCCTTCATCTCCTGCCATGCCTTGCGGGCCTCTTCTACCGAGCCCTCGTCTTCGATGGTGGTAATGTCGCCGGGGTCCTGGTCCAGAACGACGGCCTTGAAGACTCGCCGCATGATCTTGCCGCTTCGGGTCTTGGGCAGCATGTCCACGAAGTTCAACTCCCCGATGACCGCAATCGGCCCCAGCTCACGGCGTACCGCCTGCCGCAGCTCGCCCTTCAACTCATCGGAGGGGGCGTAGCCGTCCTTAAGCACCACGAAGCCGGAGATCACCTCACCTCGAAGCTCGTCAGGTCGGCCTGTCACGCCTGCCTCGGCCACTGCGGTATGCGTCAGCAACGCCGACTCGACTTCGATGGTGCCCAGGCGATGCGAGGCTATCTTGATTACTTCGTCGGCACGCCCCGCGAACCAGATGTAGCCGTCCTCATCTACGTGCGCCGAGTCTCCGGTGAAGTACACTCGCTCTCCAGGAATTTTGCCCCAGTAGTCGAGGGCGTAGCGTTCGGGTTCGCCCCACAGCATCGGCGTGAGGCTGGGGAAGGGCCGTGTGATAACCAGGATGCCCTTCTCGCCTGTGTCGCAGGGCTCACCCTCGGGCGTCAATATCGCAGTCTCTATCCCCGGCATTGGGACGCCCGACGACCCGGGTTTTATGGGCAGCATGGCCAGGCCATAAGGATTCCCCACCAGCGGTCCGCCGGTCTCCGTCTGCCAGTAGTGGTCCATAACCGGAATGCGGTCACCCAGGATGTCTTTTTGAAGCCACTCCCAGGCGGGCGGGTTCAGCACCTCGCCCGCGCAGAAAATCTTGGTTAAGGTGTGCAGGGGCGTCTTCGGACGCGCAGGCTCGCCGTAACGCATCAGCAGCCGGACTGCGGTGGGCGACGTGAAGATGCCTGTGACTGCGAACTCCTCGGTAATCTGCCAGATTAGGTCGGGGTCCGGATGGTCTATGGATCCCTCGAAGGCGATAGTGGTGCAGCCGGCCAGAAGCGGGGCGTACACGATGTAGCTATGTCCCACGATCCACCCGATGTCGGAGGTGGACCACCAGACATCAGAGGCCTTGAGGTCAAAGGTCCAGCGGCCCATGCTGTGCACACCGACCTGGTAGCCGCCGTGGGTGTGTACTACCAGCTTGGGCTTGGCGGTGGTGCCCGACGTAGCCAGTATGAAAGCCGGATCATTGGACTCCATGACCTCGTGGCCGTCGTCCTGTCCCAGCCCACGGCTCAAGAACTCATCCCAGGTGATGTCCCGCTCCGGCGTCATGGGCGCGTCGTCGCCCCGGCTCAGCACCACGACGTGCTCCACGGTCTCGCCCCCGACTTCCAAAGAGGCGTCGACAATGCCCTTTATCGGGATATCCTTGCCCTTGCGGTAGGTAATGTCCGTTGTGAAGACCAGCTTGGAGCCGCTAGCCCGGATGCGGTCGCCCAGAGCGCCTGCGCCAAAGCCGGCGAACACGACGGAGTGAATCGCTCCGATTCTCAGGGTGGCCAGCATGAGCATGATGGCTTCAGGGCACACCGGCATGTAGATGGTCAGCCGATCGCCCTTCTGAATGCCCATGCCCCGGAGGGCGGCGGCCACCCGCTTGACGCCGTGCAAAAGCTGAGCGTAGGTCAACACCGTACGCCCACCGCGTTCCGTTACGTACGCAATGGCGGCGTGACCTCCCCGGCCGCCTTCGACGTGGCGGTCCACGCAGTTGAAAGAAAGGTTTGTCTGCGCGCCCAGGAACCACCTGAACGTTGGAAAGTCCCACTCAAAGACCTTGTCCCACTTGCGGAACCAGGGTAGCTGGTCGGCTGCCCGGGCCCAAAAGCCTTCGGGGTCGGCGGTCGCCTCGGCGCGCCATCGCCGCGTTATCGGATTTACGGTCTCCATCCTGCGCCTCTCTTGGAAATTCAGGGAAAGTTAAGCGGATTGTTCACTGGCCCATCGGTATGGCCAAAGGATATCGCCGGGCGACAGGGATAGCAAATGCGCCAGGGAAATTCGGTTTGAGCGCGAGACAAGATGGGAACAGTTCAAAGGCCGCCGAACGGAGTCGGCCCAGGTAGACGAACGAACGTTGTAGAATGGGCGTCGGACTTGTGGGGCTGTTTGCCGACAAAATCCGGGAACATTGCAGGATCATCTAAAGCCAGTCCAAACGATGACAGTTTTTGGCGAAGGTCCGCAATTATTAAGAGGGCCGACGGGCGGAACCGAAAAGGGAGGTTGCAAATGACCGAGCGATTCGAGTACCCGTTCAAGGAAAACTACGCCGAGGTAGACGGCATCCGCCTCCACTATGTCGACGAGGGCACAGGCCCCCCGATACTGATGGTCCATGGCCAGCCAACCTGGAGCTACCTGTACAGAAAGATGATACCGCCCCTGGTGGCGGCCGGTTATCGCTGTGTGGCCCCGGACCTGATGGGCTTCGGGCTTTCAGACAAGCCGACCGAAGAGTCCGCATATACATTGCGAAGGCACGTAGAGCTTATAACGGGCCTGGTGGAAAAGCTGAATCTGCAAGGCGTGACCATACTTGGCCAGGACTGGGGCGGGCCCATAAGCCTTCGGTACGCTATCGACCATCAATCGAATGTCAGGTCGTTGGTGATTCTGAACACCCTGGTCAAGATAACTCCAATACCTCTGTTCTTCAGCCTGATGTTTCGTAGCGGCGGATTCTCCAGCTTCCTGTCCAGACGCCTGGATTTATTCAGGAAGATGGCGTTTGGGGGCAAGCTGATGTTCAAGCGCCCCTTGGACCCCAGGGCGAAGGAGCAGTACAAGATGCCTCACCAGAAGGCGGCTTCACGAGCAGGCATCGCCGCTTTCCCAAAGATGATACCCACCAACGCGGATCACCCAAACGCTACGTACATTACCGATATCGAAGACACGCTTCGGGTGTGGGACCTGCCGGTGCTGGTTATGTTTTCCGATAAAGACCTTGCCTTCAAGGTCGAGGAGGGTCAGCGAATCGCCGCCATGGTCCCCAACGGCCGGTTCCAAGTCATAGAAAACGCCGGTCACTACCTCCAGGAAGACGCAGGCCCGGAGCTCGCAGAGCGAATGGTGAGATTCCTTCGTGACGAAGCCAAAATCAGCTAGCCCCTGCGACCCACTCAGTCACTACCTCAACAAGGCGGATGCCTTGTTCCCGCCTACCCGCCCTGGGCGCTCTTGTTCCTGGGGGCACATCCCCCAGGCCCTTTCCAGAGGGGCTTTCCCCCTCTGGCCTCCCACCTGACGATTCAAGATAGTGACTTAGACCTCGCGGGAAACGTGGGCGTTACAAACTGAAAGGCACCAACTCGCCTTTGTGAAAATTCTGGCCGGGCGTAAAGGCCTTGGCCTTCAGGGCCGCTATGAGGTCCGACTCGCCCCTGATATCGCCATCGAATATTGTCACGCACTTGCCCAACCCGTGTGTTGAGTGAACGTCACTGCCCCCTATGCCGCCAAATCCGATGTGCCGCGCCACCTCGAGGGCGAACAGGTTCTCCTGGTCGGTATTGGAACCGTTGGCCACCTCGATGTCGTCCACAAGCTGGAACAGCGGGTGCCCCGAGGCCTCCTCCACCGTCTGCGGACTCCTCCTGGAGGAATTCTTGAACAACAGGTTCACGTTGTAAGGCGGCTTGTTGAAGAGGTTCCGGAACGGGTGCGCGGAGATCATGACACCCCCGGCTCTATCTACGGCCTCGCGGAGCTCCCCGGCCCTGTGCATGCCGCTGATGTGGCGGTGAAGCCCGAAGACCAGGATGTGCCCCATTTCGGTATCGACTTCCAACGCCCGTATCACCGTCATGCCGGCGTTGCGGAAAGTGGCTTCCATTTCGTGGGTCTCCCAACCGCCGCCGTGCTCAGTTAGGCAGACGCCATCAAGACCTATTCTAAGCGCTTCCTCTATTAGCTGACCGGGTGTGAGGCTGCTGTCGCTGCTGCCTCGAACGGTGTGCACGTGTAAATCAAATACGGCCAATAGTTTCTGTATTCTCCCGATGATATTGATATCGACCGCGTCGATGATAACGGGGATGGCCGCATCGGCCTACGTCGAGAACCATTTTAATGGCGACGCCGGTGGACGGTCAACGTGGTACTGCAGAGGCAGGTCCTCAGGAATCGCGCCACAAGGAACGCTGTACAACGCCGGCTACCGGACGAAGTACGGCAAGAACCAGCCAAAGAGGCCTATGAACGTAATCGTAAGGGCCACCACTCCCATGACGACCCGCCGCAGCAGATACATTATGGGCGCGGCCATCATCAACGACATGACGACCACGGCCACGGTGAATACCAGGTTGGGGCTGCCCAGACCGCCCCCAGGCGCCTCCCGAACGCTGATCAGGAACAGTAATGCGAACAGCGCGCCGATCCCCGCCCAGGTAGGGTACGCCACGGCCACGATTCCAATGGCCAGTTGAGATGGTGGGACCCTCTCGAAAAAGGGCTCCATTGCGGGCGTGCGGTTCTTGTACAGGAAGAACAGCATCAGCTCCCCCAAAGTGATGAAAATAGACGCCATCAGCATACCTATCATGGCGCCCGACATAATGAGATTTAGGATGGCCCTGCCCCGTTTGCGATTTCTCCGGCTCCCACCAGCGACACCAGATGGGCGTTCCACCCGTGCTGGTGCTGCAGAAGCAGCTGTATTGTGGAGCCTACCTCTCTCCGCGACACAGGCGCGTATATCGATGGGCCGCTGCCGGAAAGGTGTATCTCCCTTGCGCCCAGGGCGTGAAACGTGTTCCAGTAGACCTCCAGGCCGGGAAAGGCTTCAAAGGCGACATCATCGAATGCGTTGAACAGGAACTGCGGGGGCACGTCTCCACCGCCCCGAATGCGTGCCTCCAGCTTGCGGGTAAGCGCGCCCCTGGTGTAGGCGTCCTCCGTCAGACTCCCGTACAGCTTCGCCGTCTTGTTTTCCAGTCGTATGTCCGGGGACAGCACCACGAGCCACTCCAGGTCGGCGGGCGGCAATGTCCGAATGCGCTCGCCCCGTCCCAGAGCGATGGCGGTGCCACCAGCCAACAGGAACGGCACGTCGGAGCCAAGCTCGGCAGCGATCTTAGATAACGCCTCCAGGGAAAGACCCAGCCCCCATATATCGTTTAGCCCCACCAGCGTAGTGGCGGCGTCGCTGCTGCCTCCGCCCATGCCGGCAGCCAGCGGTATTCTCTTTTCGATTCTTATATTCACCCCGGCGTCTGTGTGTGTCTCGTCCTTAAGCATGCGCGCGGCCTTGAACGCCAGGTTGTCCTCCGATTCCAACTCCGCCACATCGCATTCCAGGGTGATATCGTTCGAGGGCTCCAGCGTCACGGTGTCGTAGAGATCAATCGTCTGCATGATGGAGGCCACGTCGTGGTAGCCGTCAGCGCGGCGTCCCAAGACCTCCAGCGTGAGATTTATCTTGGCGTAGGCTTTGAGGGTAATTTTCGACATAATTGCCACGGCTTCCATTTTATAGGAATTGCGTGATTAGGGCGCGGTACATCCGGGCCGGGCGCTTCCAGCCCCGTTCTTCCGCGGCGCCGGACCCCTGCCAACGGGGGAAGGGATCATTGAATTTCCGGCGGGGGATTAGCTATTCAACGGCCGACCGGCGGCGATGCTCTCGGTACAGTCGGCCCCAATCTTCCAGGCTAAGGGTCTGCGGACGGCGTTTGGGGTCGATGCCTGCGTCTCGCAGCATCTGCTCCGCAACCTCGCGGGAGATGTCCATGCCTCGTTGAAGACAGTTGTGGACCTGCTTACGACGCGCGGAAAACCCGGCCCTGACCAGAACGAAGAAGTCCTCGACAGAGTCCAACTCCAGCGCGGGCCGGTCGAAAACGTCGATGCGGACAATGGCCGATGTCACCTTGGGGGCCGGACGAAATGCCCTGGGCGGCACGCCGGCCACAATGCGTGGGGCGCCGTAGAGTTGCGTCGCAACAGACAGCAGACTCATGTCGCCTGGGATGGCCGTCATATTCCGGGCCACCTCTCGCTGCACCATGAAGACCATCAGCGAGGGCTTGCGCTCCGCCTCCAGGAACCGTCTCACGATTGGCAGCGCCGCGTAGTACGGCAGGTTGGCCACGAGCTTGTACGGCCCGTCGGTCGTCACCAGGCTATCGATATCCACTGTTCTGGCGTCGGCGTTTACGATTCGGACGTTAGCCTCGCCATGAAACTCTTGCGTCAGACGCAGCGAAAGGACGTCATCCAACTCCACCGCAACGACGTCTGCGGCAGTCCTGGCCAGCTCGCGAGTCAGGATGCCCCGGCCCGGCCCGATCTCCAGCACGGTGTCTTCCGAGGTGACCTCGGCGGCCTGCATGATGAGGCCCAACACGCGCCTGTCCACCAGGAAGTTCTGGCCTAAAGATTTCTTGGCTCTGGTCTGGCGAGGCGGAGAGGCGATAAGTGGTTGCTCCGTCCATGGGAGTTGGCTTCACCCCCATCCTGGCCTTCCCCCGCCAACGGGGGAAGGAATGACCTGGTTCTTGAGGAAATTTTCCTGCGGAGTTTATCAGGGGAAAAGGCCGTGCACCCCCGTTCGTTCGCTGCCTTCAGCGTATCAGGTGAAACCGACTCGAGCCAGGCTGACCTACGGCACCCGGAATATACCCCTTACCGCTGCTTCCTTCCGGATCTGACGGGATTCGCGGCCATCCGCCGCGCAGGACCCAACTCTCAACATCGGATACCACCGACAGAGGCATCAGGCACGCGCCCTCTCGGAGGAGTTCAGTCTCGCTAGAGCGGATTGCGAGTACAGGGCACCGCTACCTCCCCACCTAGCACGACCAATTTAATGTTAGATGAGGCGTTGTGGAGTGTCAACGAGAGCCCTAGTTTTTAGTTCTCAGTTATTAGTTGTTAGTCCCCTCCCCAAACGACGGTCCATAAACTTGTTACTAATAACTAACTACTATCTACTAACCTTCAATATGCTCAGGAAGGCCTCCTGGGGGATTTCGACGCTGCCCACGCGCTTCATGCGCTTCTTGCCCTCGGCCTGCTTCTGCAGGAGCTTTCGCTTGCGGGTAACGTCACCGCCGTAGCACTTGGCCAGCACGTCCTTCCGCAGGGCGCGGATGGTCTCGCGGGAGATGACCTTTCGTCCAATGGCTGCCTGTATGGGCACCTCGAAGAGCTGCCTGGGTATAAGCTCCTTAAGCTTCGCGACCAGCTCCTTGCCCTGGTGGTAGGCGTTGTCTCGGTGGGCGATTATGGAAAGCGCGTCCACCGGCTCTCCGTTTACCAGGATATCCACCCTGGACAGCTTGCCGGGCCTATATCCCGACACCGTGTAGTCCATGGAGGCGTAGCCCTGCGTGCGGGCTTTTAGCTGGTCGAAGAAGTCGATCAGCACCTCCGAGAGAGGCACCTTAAACTCCATCAGCACCCTGGGAGCGGACGTGCCGCTGTTGGCCTCATTTTGGAGGTACTCCATTCTGGTATGCTCGCCGCGCCGCCCCCGCACCAACTCCATGACCGGGCCAATGTAGTTGGCCGGCGCTATGATGCTCAGGTCCAGCCACGGCTCCTCGATGGTGTCGATGTATGAGCTGTCCGGCAGCTTTGACGGGCTGTCGATTAGCTCCACGTGGCCATCCGTGTAGAGGACCTGATATGCAACGCTTGGCGCGGTTGCCAGAAGGGTGAGGTCGTACTCGCGTTCCAGCCGCTCCTGCACGATGTCCATGTGCAGAAGGCCAAGGAACCCGCAGCGGAAACCGGAGCCCAGCGCCATTGAGTTCTCGGGCTGAAACGTGAGGGCCGCGTCGTTTAGCTGCAGCTTCTCGAGGGCCACGCGGAGGTCCAGGTACTCCTCGCCGTCCGCCGGGTAAAGCCCTGCGAAGACCACGGGCTTGAGAGGCTGGTAGCCTTTCAGAGGTTCCGAAGCCCCGTTGTTGGCAAGCGTGATGGTATCGCCCACCGGCGCGTCGCCTACGCTCTTGAAGCCGGTGGCTATGTAGCCGACCTCACCCGCCCGCAAGCTGCCGACGCTGGTTGGCTTTGGCTTGAATATGCCCACCTCCAGCACGTCGCTTTGCTTGCCGTTGGACATGACGCTGACGCGGCTGCCCGACGGCACCTCGCCGTCCACCACCCGCACGTATGCGATGACGCCCTTGTAGGTGTCGTACTTGGAATCGAATATCATCGCCCTCAGCGGGTCCGTGTCCGCGCCCTGCGGCGGAGGAACGCGCTCCACGATGGCCTCCAGTATCTCCTTCACGCCTTCGCCGGACTTGCCGGACGCGAAGACTACCTCGTCGTCCTCGAAGCCAAAGGCCTTCGTTACCTCATTGGCAACGCGCTCCGGCTCGGCCACATCAAGGTCGATCTTGTTGATGATAGGGATAATCTCCAGGTCGTGCTCCAACGCCAGGTAGACGTTGGCCAGCGTCTGGGCCTGGATGCCCTGCGTAGCGTCCACTATTAGCAGCGCCCCCTCGCAGGCGGCCAGGCTGCGGGACACCTCGTAGGAGAAGTCCACGTGGCCGGGCGTGTCAATGAGGTTGAACTGGTACTCCTGTCCAGACTCGCTCGTGTAACTCAAGCGCACGGCCTGAGCCTTGATGGTTATTCCGCGCTCTCTCTCCAGGTCCATGCTGTCCAGGACCTGTTCGACCATGTCCCGCTCCTCGATGGCGCCCGTAAATTGCAGCAGGCGGTCGGCGAGTGTCGATTTGCCGTGGTCGATGTGGGCGATTATGCAGAAGTTACGAGTGAATTTTGAGTCCATATAACTATGGTATCACCGGTAGGCAGAGGCGGTCTATGAGAATTTTCATAACACATTCCCAACGAAGGGCCGCCGAAACGCCATGCGAACAGTCCTTAGTCACTATCTTAAAATCGTCGTGGGGGAGTCCAGAGGGGCTTTCTCCCTCTGGCAGAGGGCCTGGGGGATGTGCCCCCAGGAACAAGAGCCCCCAGGGTGGGTGGGAACAAGGTATCCGCCTTTCTGAGATAGTTACTTAGGTGCCAACGCTCGTTTTGTTACGATGAATTTGCTGGAGCCCGTGTCTGCGGACTTTTCGCGCGCTTCCAGCGGCAGACTGCATCACACACGGAGCCTCAAATGAAAAAGATGAATACCGCATTCGCATCCGCTGCGTTGCTTATGCTCGGCCTCGCCTGCGGCATCCCGCAGGAGCAGTTCGACGCTGTGACGGCTGAGTTACAGGGAACGAGGGCCGACCTTGTAACCGTCCAGACTCGGGTATCAGGGCTGGAAGAGGCGTCTCGTGAGACTGCCGACGTAATCGCGACACTGAGGGGCGGCATCTCGGACCTGCAGGTCGAAGTTGAAGTAAGCAACTCCCTGCTGCGTGAGGCCAATGCCGGCCTCGAAGCCGCCGCCGAGCAGCTGGCTCAGAAAGAACAGACGCTGTCTGCCCTTTCTGCTGACCTGGAATCGAGGAACGATGACATCGTGGAGCTCCGGCTGACGGTAGACGGCCTGGAGGACTCGTTAACAAATAGCGCGGATGCCTTCGCCAACCTGGAGCAAACCCTGGCGGAGCGCGATGCCGCCCTTCAGGACAGCCTGCAAGAGGCTGCGGACCTGGGCGCGGGCTTGACGCTGTCTGATCAAGCAAACGCAGACCTTCGGAGGCAGGTCGCCCTAACAGAAGCAGCCAACGAAGACATCAATGGACGTGTGGAGGTGCTGCAGGCGCAGGTGGACGAGAATTCGGCTGAGGTCGTTCAGGCTGAGATCGAAGACCTCAAAAACCAGCGGGACGCTCTGGTGGCCAAGGTAAATCAACTGTCCGCGCTCACCGAGGAATACCTCTCCGACCCTAAAGTAGAAATCGAATCCTCCGGGCTGGCCTGCACCGGCAGTATGCTGCCTCTATTGCACTGCGGCGACATGGTTATCATGCAGACCAATCTGAAGCGCCGCGACGTCCAGGTGGGGGACATTATTAGCTTTCGGCGTCGCGACTGCTTCACGGGCCGTTCGGTGACCGACAGCATCACTTTGCACCGCGTCGTGGACATCGACGCGGGCTGGTTCGTGACCCAGGGCGACAACAACTACACCGTGGACAGTTGCCGGTTGCCGCTGAATAACGTCACGGGCAAGCTACTGGCATACATCGAGGACATCTACCCTGAGCATTACATGGGAACGGCCAATTACGAGGCAATCAAGGCCAATTTCAACGAGTTGCAGGAACTGTTCAACAGGGACCTGTCGATTTTCCGCGAGCAGGAGGAGCGGCTTGAGGACGCCGAGGACGAATACAACGACGGTCGGATTAGCTACTCACGGTACATCGACGTCTGGGAGGACACACGAGATGATCGCATTTCGCTGCTTGGTCTATTGGCGAAGCGAGACGCCCTGGCGGACACCTTCTTCGGTTTGCAGGACCTGATTATCCAGCGCAACTACAATGACGCCGACTGGGCGCACCTGGTGGACTAACGGTCGTCGGGAGGCTTTGCTCCGCCCTTGCCAAAATAGACCAGGGTCACGAGGTCACCCACGCTCCAGACCAGGCCCCAGACGATGAGAAATACCATGAGAGCTACCCATACTTTGGTCACCAACTGGTAAGCCAGGTCGCCGGACGACGTGTTGATATCGGAAGCCAACAGGAGCAGAACCAGGACGCCCAGCAAAATACCCAGCCAGAGCCCGATCTTTCCCGACCTGCTCTGCCGAAAGGTAAGGATATCGAAAATCCTGGCCGACCGAGGCGAATCGCGTCCCTCAGACGGAAAAGCGGACTCCGCATGGGCAGCCACCTGGTCCGCGAAGTCCGAGGCGTGCGTCACGGCGGTCCCTGCGCCCATGCCAATTACCCGCGCAACGTCATATTCCGAGCGGCACCTGGGGTCGCCCAGAACCTCGTAGGCGTTGTTCAATCGCTTCATGGCGTCTGCGGCGTTGGGCGAGGGATTCAAGTCCGGGTGGTACTTCTGCGCCAGAACCCGGTACGCCGCCCGGACAACCTCAGGGCCGGCTCTAGGGTCAACCTGTAGGACCTTGTATAAGTCTTCCATTTGGTTTTTGGGTATCTGTCAGAGCAGGTTGCCCAAATGGGCCATGCATGCGGAGTATGCGACTCCTGACAAGCGTAAACGGGTGGGACATCGAAGTTAAGGGTGCAGCCATTCACGGTGTTCGGGGCGTACACCTGCGGTCTTTCGAGTGCGGTTATGCCGGGCCATTTGAGGACGCGGCCACGCGGAGTCGGGCGACCACGCGGGGATGGGAAACGCAAGCTTTCCACAAGGCGAGCACAGGTAGAACCAGGCTCTGACGTCATACGATGGCGACAGCGTCGCCATTTTTTGCACGATCGAGAGCGGCAAGCGTTCCGGCGCCCGGTTCCCAACCCAACCAGGCCCTGAAGGACCTACGTTGCCAGGAGCGCCCCCAGAAGGCGGACATCGTCCAACCCTTCCAGAGACTCTATCGAGTCGATTATCTCGGACTGACGTTGGCGGGATACGACCGGCGCGGAAAGATCGTGGAACTTCTGCTTCATTTCGTCCCACGTGAGCCCATTCTCAACGTCGCCTTTCGGATGGGTGACCTCGCTGCGCAGATGGCGCCCATCAGTGGTATCTACCTCTACCCAGGCCCGCCATTGACCGGGAAAGGTGGAGTCCAAATCCGCATCGGTTACGCACTTCACTTTCGCCATCAAGTCTCTCACCACAGGCCGCTCGGGCACGCCGGGGGAGTACTCGCTCAAGCTAGCCCTGCCGTAAGCCAGCGCAACCGCCGCGCTAAACGGCATGCTGAACTGCATGTCCACAACGGACGTGGGATTGCGCTTCTGCTCCTCGGGGTATGCGACGAGACCGAATCCGGCGCTTAGCAAACCGACCTTAATGTCCTTGACGTCGTTAGGCTGCAGATTATAGGTCTGCCTGAGGTCCAGCAGGCAATCGATGGGGCCCTGATTATAGCGACAGCAGGCATGGGGCTTGATGCTGGTCTGGGTAATTAGAAACCCGTCACCAAGTCCCCGCAGGATCTCGTCGGGGTCTGCGTCGCCAGAATACGCCCGCAGGAAGCCGTTGTCTCCCTCCAGAATTGTCGTCGGCCCTAGAAAGCCGGACTGAGCAAGCAATGCGGCCCAGATGCCACTGTGGGATGCCCAACCGGGGTGGAACCGCTTGGTCCAGGCGCCCTGGGCGAGATACTCCATACTCCCCGCCGTCTGGCTGCCCGCCACGCCCAACGCGTGTGCAAAGGAGTCACCCTGCAAACCCAGCAGGCTGCCCGCGACCGCCGCCGCTCCGAATGCGCCGCACGTGCCGGTTGGATGGAAGCCTCTTCCATAGTGCTCGGCCGGCTTCAACGCACGGCCCAGCCGCACCATGACGTCATATCCTGCTACCACCGATGTGATGAAGCTCTTGCCATCGACCGGCACCACGTCCGCCATTGCCATTGCCGTTGGGAAAGCAACGACGCCGGGATGCAGCGATGCTTCGTTGTTTACGTCGTCAAGCTCAATGCTGTGGAAGGCGGTGCCATTGGCCATTGCGGCGTATTCCGGCAGCGTTCGCTTGGGCGTGCCTATGATAATTGAGGGGCCGGGCCTGTTGAGGCCTTCGATGGCCTTCACCACCGCCCTGGCGGAATCTGTCATGGATCCGTTTAGGGTCACCCCCGCGAAGTCCAGACACAGGTATTTGGCCCGGTCAACGACCTCCGAAGACAGCTCCTCGTAGGACAGGTCTGCTGTGAACTGGGCCAGTCTCCTGGTGATTCCAGGGGTGATTTCTTGGCTTCCGTCGGAGTCCTTATTGTGCTGGGTCACGGTGGTCCCTTTCGGTGCGTCTTT
>JACZVF010000277.1 GCA_022572805.1 Chloroflexota bacterium | reverse complement strand
GTTTCCCGTTTGGGCTTACCTCGGAGCCTTCCCCTGAGCTCTCAAGTGGCTCCAGCAGATCGATCTTGTTCAGGACCAGGATACGGGGCTTACTTGCGATGCCCATGTCGGCCAGAATCTTCTCAACAACCTCGGACTGCTCCGCGGCGTTGGGATGCGTGATGTCCAGCACGTGGATTACCAGCGTGGACTCCTGGACCTCCTCCAACGTTGCCCGGAAGGCCGCGACTACCGCGTGCGGCAGCTTCTGGATAAACCCCACCGTGTCAGTAAGCAGCACGTCCCGCCCCACAGGCGTCTGGATTTTCCGGGTCACGGGGTCCAGCGTCGTGAACAGCATGTCTTCGGCCGCGACGTCTGCGTTGGTGAGCCGGTTTAGCAGCGTGCTCTTTCCGGCGTTGGTGTAGCCAACCAGAGAGGCCACGGGCATCCCGGACGCCCGACGTCTTGAGCGGTACAGAGAGCGGTGGCGGCTGACGTCGTCCACGTCCTTCTTGAGTTTCCGGATGCGGCGGCGCACCAGCCGGCGGTCGGTCTCAATCTGGGTCTCGCCCGGGCCTCTGGTGCCTATGCCGCCTCCCAGTCGCTCCAGGTGCGTCCACTGGCCCGCCAACCTGGGCAACAGGTATTCGTGCTGGGCCAGCTCCACCTGCAGCCGGCCTTCCTTAGTGCGTGCCCGCTGCGCGAATACGTCCAGAATGAGGGCTGTGCGATCGATGACCTTCACGCCGCCCAGGGCGTTCTCCACGTTTCGTTGCTGGGTGGGAGTCAGCTCGTCGTCGAAAATAACTGTGTTTACGCGCTTCCGCATCACCAGGTCGCGGAGGTCCTCCAGTTTGCCCTTGCCAAGGTACACCGGCGTGGGCCGCTCCAACCGCTGAATCATGCTGCCAACCACGAACGCCTTGGCGCTCCTGGCCAGCTCTGCCAGCTCCTGCACGGAGTCCTCGGCTGCCCACAGACCTGGGCGGCCTTTGAGTTGGACGCCAACCAGATACACTCGTTCGGCTCGCGGCTGGGTGGAGATTAGCTTTCTCGGAATATTTCTCTCCTGATGTCCCTCTTAATTGCAGGTCGAATAGTCGCCTAAGCCAACCCATGCTGAGAGGAAAGTTTAGCGCGGCGCAGGCGCCTTCCAGTTTGCCAGGCGGCTCAGGCCCTTCTCCATGTCCTCGTTGTTGATTGTCAAAGACAGCCTTATGTAGCCCTCTCCGTACTTGCCGTAGCCGTTGCCCGGAGTGACGACCAGGTCGCACTCCTCCAACAGCAGCTCGGTAATCTCCGCCGACGAATAACCAGCCGGAACCCTGGTCCACACGTAGAGGCTGGCCTTTGGCGGAATGGCATCCAGTCCGATTCCTCGCAGCACCTCCACCACCCTGTCCCGCCTACCCTGGTAGATGGCATTGCGCTCATCTATAGCATGCTGCGAGGTACGCATTGCTTCAATGCCCATGTACTGGATGGCATTGGGAACACCGGAATCCAGATTGGATTTCACGACCATCAATGCCTTGATGATATCCTCGTTGCCCACCACCATTCCCAGCCGCCAGCCGGTCATGTTGTAGCTCTTGGACAGCGAATGAAACTCCACGCCCACCTCCATTGCGCCGGGCGTTTGCAGGAAGCTCACCGGCCTGTAGCCGTCGTAGGCGACCTCGGAGTATGAGGCGTCATGCATCACGGCGATGTCGTACTCCTTTGCGAAGTCGACAGCTTTCTTGAAGAAGTCCAGTTCCGCGATTGCCCCCGTGGGATTATTGGGGTAGTTCAGCCATAGAACCTTCGCCTTCCGCGCGGCCTCAGCAGGGATGGCGTCGAGGTCCGGCAGCCAGCCGTTCTCCTCCAGCAGAGGCATCCAGTAGCACTCGCCGCCGGCAAACCAGGTGCCCACCGAATACACGGGGTAACCGGGGTCCGGCACCAGGGCGAGGTCGCCCGGCTCGATGAAGCACAGCGCGACGTGGCCGATGCCCTCTTTGGCGCCGATTAGCGGCAAAGTCTCCTTGTCCGGATCCACGGAAATGCCGAATCTACGCTGGTACCAGCCGGCGACCTCCTGCCGAAACTCGGGCAGTCCATCGGTCTCAGGATACCTATGGTTAGGGGCGTCCAGGGCCGTCTCCCGAAGCCTCTCCACTACGTTTACGGGCGTGGGAATGTCGGGGTCGCCTATGCCGAAGCTTATGACCTCGATGCCCTGGGCCCTCTTCGCGGCGATCTTGCGGCTGATCTCAACAAAGAGGTATGGCGGCACCTTGTCTATGCGGCTGGCGAACTTCATATCTGCTCCACAGTTAAACGGCTGGGATGACCATACTGTGCTCGTTGCGCGCGACCGATATTGCGCCCCCTCGAATGCGCCCTAATGTTACGGGAAGGCGGGCATTAGGTAAAGAGAGGACTAATGAGGGGCTGACCGGTGGCTGAAAGGAAGCATGCGCCAAGAACGACGATTCGCGTTCCAGGGCGCCACGCATAGATTGGGCGGCGGCAAGGCCTTAGCAGATCGCTAGACCGGCGCGACCGGGTCGTCCAGACTGACGCCAGACCTAATCAGGCCACTCGCCCTTGTAGACCTCGGCAATGGGGCCTTCCAATACAACAGGTCCTTGACCAGGCCATTCAACCGTCAGCTCGCCACCGGGTAGGTCGATGACGACCTTGTCGTCTATGAAATCATGCAGGCGGGCCGCCACTGCTGTCGCGCATGCACCGGTGCCGCAGGCCATTGTTATGCCCGAGCCACGCTCCCAGACCCGAAGCTTGATGCGTCCACGGTCCAAGACGTTGGCTACCTCGAAGTTGACTCGATTGGGAAAAAGCGGATGGTGCTCCACCAGCGGACCGACCTCGGCAAGGCGCACCTCATCGACGGGCTCATCGACGAATGCAACGGCGTGGGGATTGCCCATGGAGACAAAGGTCAGTTTGAAGTCTCCGCCGTCTACGCGAAGCGGGTGGTCCATAATTACGCCATCACCAGGAAGGTCCACGGGCACGTCCGCCGGAGTAAGAATCGGCTCCCCCATGCCGACCCTGGCCCGGACCATTTCGCCGCCCTGCCAGATGGGCGTAACATCCAGCACGCCGGCGCCTGTTTCAACAGACACGGGAGAATCGCCGTCCGATATTATGCCGCTGTCCAGGGCGAACTTTACGAAACAGCGGATGCCGTTGCCGCACATCTCGCCCTCGGAGCCGTCGGCGTTGAACATACGCATGCGCAGGTCGGCCTTTAGTGAAGGCAACGCGAGAATGATGCCGTCGGCGCCGGCGCCCAGGTGCCTGTCGCTCATGGCAACCGATAGTGCCGGCCAGTCACGTTCCTGATTCCTGGCGTCGATGTAGAGGTAATCGTTGCCCGCGCCATGCAACTTGGTAAATTTCAACATGCGCCTCTGAGCACTCCATACCAATGCAGTAGCCCACTATGCTGACCCACTGTATTGCGCGTTAGCTAGGTTTAGCATAGGTTTCAATATACGCAGGGGCGGGAGCC
>JACZVF010000059.1 GCA_022572805.1 Chloroflexota bacterium | reverse complement strand
TGACAAAGGGGTAAATAGCGCGCTCCAGCGTGCGGGAGAAGACGATCATCGAAGCCAGCGCGACGCCCGAGGCGAGCGCCAGACCGAAGCCAATGAGCACCTCGGTCAGCGTGACCCAGGTGTGCCTGCTGAGAAGCGCCGCGTCGTCAACCATAGTTACGGCGATTACCGTGGGCGCGGGCAGCAGCCACTTCTGCACGTCGAAGATGCGGACGTAACCCTCCCATATGGCCAGCAGCAACAGGATGATTGCCAGGGACGGCAGCCAGCTGGAGCTGGCGGATTTCATCAAACCTCTCACGCCGAGACGTGCGCCTCCTTCTGCGGCAACGGGTGTAGCATTAGCCATCGGTCACCTCGCCGCGCACCGAGGCCAGCAGCAGCGCCTTCAGCTCAACGAACCTTGGCTGGGTGACCATTTCAAGCAGACGCGGCCTGGGCAGGTCCACCTCTTGCACCAGCTTCATGCGGCCAGGCCTGCTGGACATGACGTAAACCCGGTCCGACAAAAATATCGCCTCGTCCACGTCGTGGGTCACCATGACAATAGTCTTCTGAACGCGCCGCCACATCCCCAGCAGCCACTCCTGTATCTGAGAGCGGGTCAGTGCGTCCAGGGCGCCGAAGGGTTCGTCCAGGAGAAAGACCTCCTGGTCCGCCAGGACGGTGCGCAGAAAGGCCGCCCTCTGCCGCATGCCGCCGGACAGCGCGTGAGGATACTCGTTCTCGAAGCCGGCAAGGCCAAAATCCTGCAGCAGAGCGCGTGCCCGTGCATGGGCCTCGTTTTTGGAGACCCCCTTCAGCTCCAGGCCAATGACGGCGTTGTCCAGGACCGACCGCCAGGGCATCAGCAGGTCGCGCTGTTGCATGTAGCCGACCTCGCCCAGCCGGCTGTCCAAGGTGCGGCCGTGCAGGGAGATAACACCCTTCGAGGGCCGGTCCAGGCCCGCGATGATGTTCAGCAGGGTGCTCTTACCGCAGCCGCTTGGACCGATGATGCATACGAACTCACCGTCCGATGCGTAGAAGTCGACGTCGTCCAGCACCGCCAGCGGTACCCCATTCTGCATGAAACTCTTGGACACGCCTTTGACATGAATCGGGACCTGAACCGCAGGCTGAGTACGGGAATCAGCTGTTTCCGCCCTCATCGTCAGCCCCCCTGTCAACCCACTGGACTCCGCATGACTACTGCCACAAAAAAAGCCGCCCTTCAATCCGGGCGGCCTCTAGTGCATGGGATCATCCATCCCTCCGCTGGCATTACCCAGATCAGGTTACGGGGTCGCTCCGATTTGTCGGAGCCTCTCAGCCTGGCCTAACCAAGCTCCCCCCGGTGTGTCTGTTATGTTGTGTGCCCAAGTCTAACCAAGGGGGCACCCGGTGTCAACAAGAGACCAATGCGGCCGTCGATGGGATTTTTTGTTGCTTCTTAGCCCGCTGTCACAGGCGCGTTTGTCTCAATGTCCAGTGCTACAATTGAAGTCAAACGCGCTGTAGGGACCAATAGATTGACCAAGCCAACAGAGACACAAGAAGAAGCCCGGCCGGCCCAGCGTATGGAGCTGCTGGCCCAGCAGGCCAAGGCACTGGGCATTGAACTTGCCGACGCGCAATTGGCCCAGTTCAAGACCTACTATAGCGAGATGGTCCTGTGGAACAGACGCGTCAACATCACAGGCATTACGGAATGGCAGGAGGTGTTGACGAAGCACTTTCTGGACTCGCTTTCGGTAGGCCTCGCCATTTCCGACGAATTGAAGTCTAAAGGCGTGTTTCTGGACGTGGGCGCGGGGGCGGGCTTTCCGGGCATACCTCTGCTTATCGCCTTCACGGGCATGCGCGGCACACTGCTGGACTCCACGGCCAAGAAAACGGCCTTCCTTAGACACATCGTCGACGCGCTCGGCCTGGACGCCGCAGAGGTGATTACAGACCGGGCGGAGACGCTTGCCAGGAGTCCTGAGCATCGTGAGAGATACGACCTGGTGTTTGGCAGAGGCGTGGCCCGCATGTCGGTGCTGGCTGAGCTTACCCTCCCGTTCGCCCGTGTGGGCGGGTTGGTGGTAGCCCAAAAACTTGTGGATGCGGACGAGGAAATCGAAACGGCCGAAAACGCAATTGGGTTACTGGGTGGACGGCTTAAAGAGGTCATACCCGTGGCCCAAAAAGGGCTGGAGAACAGGGCCCTGGTCGTGGTAGAAAAGATTAGCCGCACGCCGGACAGGTATCCCAGAAGGGCGGGAATCCCCTCCAAGCGGCCCCTTTAAATGCAGGGTAATGGCCTAAGCAAGGGATTGCGGGCCGGCGCACGATAATTATGGATACAACGCAGCCTGAACATCAGCAGTCGCAAAACGCATTGCTAAAGCGGCGATTTCTGTCGCTGCCTTCCCTCCTGTCCTTCGCCGTAGCCGCGGCCCTGCTCCTTCTGCTGGTGACCCGATTTAACCTGGACTGGGAAGCCACGTGGGCGAACATCCGCGCCATTAACATCTGGCTGTACCTCGCGGCAATGGGCATGTACTTCGCCAGCTTCTGGTTCCGAGGAAGGCGATGGCAACTGCTGGCACGCAATACGAGGACCATTGCGGCCGACAAAGGCCGGGTGCCATCCACCCTCCGGACCGCTCAATTTATCCTCATCGGCTGGTTCGTGAATTCCGTGATGTGGCTGCGCCTGGGCGACGCCTACAGGGCCTACCTCTTCGCGAAGGAGTCCAAGGGCACCTTCTCGTGGAGCCTGGGCACCATTGTGGCGGAACGCATCTCCGACATCGCTACCATATTAGTGGTGCTGGTGGTAAGCATCGTGGCCTTTACGTTGACCACCGAAAACACCACCGCCAGCATGCTGCTGCTCGTTGTGTTGGCCGGTGTTGGGTTTTCAATTGCGCTCCTGCTGGCCATGCGTTACTACGGACAGCGTATAGCGCATGGTCTGTCTGTAGTTCTGCTGCTGGCCATGCGCTACCACGAGCAGCGTTCGGCGCAGTTGTTGGCCAGGCGCATTGAAACGGCGTACGCCCGCTTTCAGCAGGGCACCCTGGGAAGCTTCAAGCAGCTGCCTGTTGTATTTATGCTGGGGCTAGCCGGGTGGGCATTCGAGATAGGCAGGCTGTACCTGGTGGTCTCCGCGCTTGGGGTGGACGCGCCCCTTGCTCTCATTCCGATCGTGGCGCTGGGACACGCTCTCCTCAGCACGGTGCCGACGCCCGGCGGCGTAGGCGTTGTGGAGCCAGGTATCATCGGTCTGCTTTTAATAAGCCTGGAGAAGAGCGACGCGGCGTCCGTCGCCCTCGTTGACCGTTCAATCACTTACCTCAGTGTTATAGCCGTGGGCGGCGCGATATTCCTCGTAATGCAGGTAATGTCGAAGAGAAAGGGGCGTATTTCCGATGCCCTCTTCGACTCGGTGGAACAGGGAAATCATACCGGAGAGTTGGCGGATAAAAAGCATAACGTCCATTAATAGCGACCAAGCAAAATCTGAATTCTGAATCATGTATATTTAATCTTGACATAAGGCTGTTCACGGGTTAAACTCGCCCGGAACATGGAAAAACTGCGGGAGGCGTTTGCTCTATGCTGAAAGAAGAAGCCAGGGAGAAGGTTAGCCACGTAGTCACTCGGCCGGGCCGAAAACATGGCGATGCCGATGTACAAATTCCGGTCGCGGAAGCGCTGACAACGGTGCCTGGAATCCCCCTGAAAGAGGAAGACGTAGCCTTCTACAGCCGTGTATATCCAATCGAGTCCCAGAACATCGAAAAGGCCGCGGATAGAGAGTGGGTCTGGACGGTGTACACCGAGGATATCCTCAAGTATCGCACCCGACACGACGAGCTCAACGAGCCCCTGGTAAGCGCCGCCGCAGTCAGCGGCAACATTGAGCCTACGGCCACAGCCGAACAGGGTGTTGATCTCACGGAGATGATCCGCCTCAAGGGACGCGAGTTGGGCTTCGGCGAGGTAGGGTTCACCAAGTTCGACCACAAGTACGCGTATGCCAGCAAGAAGCGCTGGGTAAAATACGAGCACACCATTTGCCTTGCCCTTGAGCAAGACTACGCCCAGACTCAAAGCATCCCCAGCCTCAACGCAGAGTTCGCGCACTTCGGCACCTATGAGATCGAGGGCGCGCTGGCGCTGGACCTGGCAGACTACATTCGCAGCCTTGGCTACCACGCCCAGGTGCATAGCCCCAACGACAACAGCGGCGCGTACATCCCGATGTTCGTGGCGGCAGGCCTCGGCCAGCTAGGCGCCAACGGCCAGCTTCTTTCGCCTCACTTTGGCTCGCGTGCGAGGCTGGCGATGATTACCACAGACGCGCCTATCACATACGACGAGCCCATCGACTACGGCATCCACCAGTTCTGCCAGGAGTGCCAGGTTTGCGTGAACCGCTGCCCCGGCCGCGCACTGGTGAAGCAGAAGGTCTGGTGGCGGGGAGCCGAGAAGAACAAGCTCATCTACGAGCGCTGCCGGCCGGTAATGGCCCGCTACGACGGCTGCGGCATCTGCATGAAGGTCTGCCCGATCCAGAAGTACGGCATGCCTGTTGTCATGAAGTACTACGTAGAGACCGGTGGCGAGATCCTTGGTAAAAACACCGACAACCTCGAAGGCTTCGAATTCGACGACGGGACCTACTTCGGTCCGGGCCAACTGCCGCAGTTCGACAGGCAGTTCTTCGAGATTCCGCACGGAACAAAGTCCGATTGGCTGTTCGAGCAGTTCAAAGACAAGCTCAACGACAACATGCCCTCTACAGAGGAGATCATGGACTTCGCCGTTGAGTTGAAGAAGATAGTTGACGAGGGCCACACCACCCGAGGCGACGAGTAACCTGCCGAACGGTCAGGCGGTCGATAACGACATAAACGATTGGGGCCGGTCCGCCGCATGGTAGGCCGGCCCCGTAACGTGTCCACATCATGCGGGAGGTAGGTGAAGGATGTTCGAGAAAGCACAGATAGATAGCCTGTTCGCAGAGCTAAAGCAGGAATGGCAGGGAAAGCCGGACTTCGAGAAGCTTCACAGGGATGTGGACCTGGGTATTGCCCTGTACGATTCCGGCCGGGCTATTAAAGGCCTGGACGACAGGGCCCTGGCATTGATTGAGAAGCACAAGCCCGACTAAACTCCGACTAACCTGAATAGCCAGTGGAGGGACCGCCCCGACCTGTTGGGACGGTCCCTATTTTTTTTCGTGGCCTGAACTTCCCTTGCCTGCCCTGCTATAATCAGGCGATTTACGGGCAGGCCCCCAAATCTGGAAGACTCGGGCCCAGACCTACGCAGACAAGGCAAGAGTGCCCGGGGACTACGTCGCTATCTTAAAATCGTCATGGGGGAGTCCAGAGGGGCTTTCCCCCTCTGGCAGAGGGCCTGGGGGATGTGCCCCCAGGAACAAAAGCCCCCTGGGTGGGTGAGCGGGAACAAGGCATCCGCCTTTTTGAGATATTTACTATCATCTAATAACGGATGGCCAATCACTAACTTTCAGGAGACTTCAATGGCAACAGTGGCGAAACAGGACCTGCGGCATAAGAGCAAGGTAGTCGTCGACGGGACAGACAGGGCGCCGGCCCGCGCCATGCTGCGTGCGGTAGGCCTTCAGGACGACGATTTCAAGAAACCGTTCGTGGCGGTGGCCAACCTGGCAAGCGACGTGACGCCCTGCAACATGCACCTGGACAGGCTTGCCCAGAAGGTGAAGCAGGGCGTCCGGGACGCCAAGAGCGTGCCGTTCCTGTTCGGCACCATCACCATTAGCGACGGAATCTCCATGGGCACCGAGGGCATGAAGGCATCGCTGGTCAGCCGCGAGGTCATCGCCGACTCCATCGAGACGGTGACGTTTGGCGAGAGCATGGACGCCCTGATAGTCGTGGCGGCATGCGACAAGAACATGCCAGGCGCCATGATGGCCATCGCCCGCCTCAACGTGCCGTCGCTCTTTTTCTACGGCGGCTCCATACTGCCGGGCCACTTCAAGGGCGACGACATCAACATTCAAGACATGTTCGAGGCTTGCGGCGCATTCTCCAGAGGCAACCTGAGCTTCGAGGACCTGGTTGCCATGGAGCGCGTGGCCTGCCCGGGCGAGGGCGCATGCGCCGGCATGTTTACCGCCAACACAATGTCGTCGGCAATCGAGGCCATGGGCATGTCCATACCAGGCGCGGCTTCCATTCCTGCTGTGGACCCGCGAAACGAGGACATGGCGATGAGCGCCGGTCAGGTCGTCTACAACCTGCTGGACAAGGGCATCAATCCTCGGGACATCATGACGCGCAAGGCCTTCGAGAACGCAATCACCGTAGTCATGGCCATGGGCGGCTCCACCAACGCGGTGCTGCACCTGCTGGCCATAGCCCACGAGGCCGACGTGCCGCTGACCATCGATGACTTCAACGAGATCGGCGACCGCACCCCGTACCTGACCGACCTCAGGCCGGCCGGACGTTTCGTCATGTCCGACGTGGACAAGGCCGGCGGCGTGCCGGTGATCATGAACCAGCTCCTGGAGGCCGGTCTGCTGCATGGCGACTGCATGACGGTTACCGGCAAGACCATCGCCGAGAACCTGGAGGCCTTTGACATGCAGCCCGACAGCCGGGTTATCTACCCTGCAACCTCACCGCGCAGCGCCACAGGCGGCCTGGTAATCCTGAAGGGCAACCTGGCCCCGGATGGCGCGGTCATCAAGGTATCCGGCACCAAGCACGTCCAGCATGAGGGTCCCGCCCGCGTCTTCGACGGGGAGCGGCCGGCCTTTGATGCCGTGGTCAACGGCGACATCAAGGACGGCGACGTGGTGGTGATACGCTACGAGGGACCCAAGGGTGGCCCGGGCATGCAGGAGATGCTGTCGGTCACGGGCGCGATCGTGGGCGCGGGCCTGGGCGACACGACCATGCTAATCACGGACGGCCGCTTCTCCGGCGCGACGCGAGGGCCGTGCATTGGTCACGTGGCCCCGGAAGCCATGGTGGGCGGCCCCATCGGAGTGCTTCGAGAGGGCGACATCATAACGGTGGACGTGGCGAACAGGGAGTTGAACGTGAAGCTCTCCGACGCCGAGCTGGCTCAGCGCAGCGCCGAATGGAAGGCGCCTCCGCCGAATTACAGCACCGGCGTTCTGGCCAAGTACGCCAAGATGGTGTCATCAGCCTCCATTGGCGCCGTAACGACGGCGGACCTGTAGTTACAGCGCCCCCTCCATAACCATACCCCAAATGGTAAGGGGGCACTCTCCTCTGCCATCGGGAGAAGATCGAGGTGGGGGACAGGCAGACGCCCGCGTTTTCGCGCAAGATACTCCCGACCGAAGGAGCAGCCCATGACCACCGGGCCTAGCCCCGACCTGAAGCTCAAAAGCAGGGTTGTCACCGACGGTCCGGACAAGGCCGGCGCGAGAGCCTTTCTTCGCGCTACGGGTCTGACCGACGAGGACTTCGAGAAGCCCTTCGTGGGCATCGCCAGCCTCTCCAGCAATATCACACCCTGCAACATGCACCTGCAGCGGCTTGCCGACAAGGCGGCGCAAGGCGTGCGAGACGCCAACGCCGTTGCCTTCACCTTCGGCGTCATCACCGTCAGCGACGGCGTGTCCATGGGCCACGAAGGCATGAAGGCATCCCTGGTCAGCCGCGAGGTCATAGCGGACTCCATAGAGACGGTCGCCTTTGCCGAAGGTCTGGACGGCATCATAGTAGTAGGCGGATGTGACAAGAATACGCCCGCCGCGTTGATGGCCATGGCCCGGCTGAACATCCCTTCGGTGTACGTGTTCGGCGGCTCTATCCAGACGTCGACGTGGAGGGGCGACACCATCAACGTGCAGGACGTGATGGAAGGCGTGGGCAGCTACTATCAGGGCACCCTCTCGCTCGAAGACCTGGGCAGCCTTGAGCGCGTTGCCTGCCCCGGCGAAGGCGCATGTCCAGGCATGTTCACCGCCAATACCATGGCTACGGTGGCCGAAGCGATGGGTATGGCTATACCCGGCTCCGTGTCTATTCCGGCGACGGACCGGCGCAACGACACGATGGCCTACGACGCCGGCGCGGTATTATACGGGCTCATCGAGAGGGGAATCAGGCCTCGCGACATCATGACGAGAGAGGCCTTCGAGAACGCCATCACCATAGTTTTGGCGTTGGGCGGCTCCACCAACGCCGTGCTGCATCTGCTGGCCATGGCGCATGAGGCCGAGGTGCCCCTGGAGCTGGACGACTTCGACCGGCTCAGCAGACGCACGCCGTACATCGCGAACCTGAAGCCGGGTGGCCAGTTCGTCATGGCGGATGTCGATCGCATCGGCGGGGTGCCCATGGTGCTGAAGGAGCTGCTGGATGCCGGACTGCTTCACGGCGACGTCATGACGCTCACCGGCAGGACGTTGGCGGAGAACCTGCAGGGCGTATCCGAGCGGCCTGACGGCAACGTTATCCATGCCGTCTCGACCCCGAAACGGCCTACAGGCGGTCTGGTGGTGCTGAAAGGCAACCTGGCCCCCGACGGCGCGGTGATAAAGGTTGCCGGCACCGACCACCTCCGACACGAGGGGCCGGCGCGCCTTTTCGACAGCGAGCGGGCGGCATTTAACGCCGTGGCCAGCGGCGAAATCGTGGACGGCGACGTGGTGGTGATCCGCTACGAAGGGCCGGTCGGCGGTCCTGGAATGCAGGAGATGCTTTCGGTGACGTCGGCCATCGTGGGCAGGGGCCTGGGCGATACGACGATGCTGGTAACCGACGGACGCTTCTCCGGGGCAACGCGCGGGCCGATGATTGGGCACGTGTCGCCTGAGGCCGCTGTGGGCGGGCCTATCGCGCTGCTGCAGGAGGGCGATAGGGTTGTAATGGACGTGGACAGGCGAGAGCTGAAAGTTAGGCTGTCGGATGCCGAGCTTGCCGGACGCAGAGGAGCATGGAAGCCACGGCAACCCAACTACGAGCGCGGGGTTCTGGCCAAGTACGCCAAGCTAGTATCATCGGCCTCCGTTGGCGCCGTCACGACGGCGGACCTGTAAAGGAAACGAAGCCACCCCCACCCTGACCTACCCACGTGTACGGCGGAGTCACACGGAGGGGAAGGTACAAATCCCCTCCCCCGCGGCGGGGGAGGGCCAGGGAGGGGGTCGCTTTCTTTGGCCCTGACCTCCCCCACTCCCAAATCCTCACGTTTACCTCGTGACGAATCCGTGGAAATCCAATAGCGCTTGTGATACATTGCACATATGGCGGGTATGACGGAAATCACAGCCATGAACGCAGGCGCGGGCATTGGCTCCATAGTCAGGCACAGCCTGTTTGCGGCAAGCGCCGTCATGATGCTGGTCACGCTGTACCTGATATTTTTCTGGGTGCCCACAGAGGTCAACCTGGGCGTCTCCCAGCGCATCTTCTATTTCCACGTGCCGCTGGGTTGGCTCGGCATGTTGTCTATAATAATCGTTGCCGTGGCCAGCCTGATGCACCTGGCCACGGGCAAGTCGAAGTGGGACGACCTGGCCTACTCCACGGCGGAGCTGGGGGTGTTGTTCGCCACGCTCATCCTGGTCACGGGCTCCATATGGGCGCGGGGCGATCTGGGCTGGTGGTGGACCTGGGATGCCAAGCTGACGACCACGCTGGTGCTGTGGTTCATCTACGTGGGCTACCTGATGGTGCGGGCTTACGCCCCCAAGGGCTCGCAGGGCGCGCGTTACGGGTCTGTCGTGGCGCTAATCGGCGCGGTGGATGCTCCGATTATATACATGGCGACGGTGTGGTGGAGAACGGCCCACCCGGAGCTAAACATTGGGCCTGTGGCCACTGATGCGGACTCCATAGGCTCATCCAAGATTGTCATCACTCTGTTGGTCTCGACCCTGATGTTTACTATCCTTTACGTGTACATGCTTGTCGAGCGTTACTCCATGAGACGGACGGAAGCCGAGCTTGATGAAGTCCATCAAATGTTCGTTTAACTCGGCCCTGCTCACTGGAATCTCCCTGGCAGGAGCCTTCATCGTATTAGCGGGTGTTGTGTTACCCGTGCGGACGGCATACGCGTCCGGCGTGGCCCAGCAGAACCTGCGCGGGCAGTCGGAGTTGCCGTGGCTTTTCGCCGTGTTCGTTATCACGTGGGCGGCGTTCTTCGCCTACATATTCATCATATCCCGGCGGCAACGGGAGATGCGTAACGAGATCGAAGCGTTAAAACGCGCGCTGACGGACCGGGAAATCAAGAGCTGATTCGACCCCTGTAAGTGAATGGTGGAGCGGAGGAAGACGAGATTATGGCAGAGGCACCAGACAAGAACGAGGCATACCCTGAGCTGCTTCTGGAGGACGACTCCGGCGTAGGCATATTCGCCGGCAAGGCCAAGCTTATTATCGCGGCCGTGGTGCTCATCGGGGCGATGGGTTACTTCATGTTCATGGTCTTTCAGAGCGCGACGGTCTACTACTACACCGTCAGCGAGCTGCGCGACGTGGGACCAACTCCGGAGAACAAGCTGGTGCGGGTGAACGGCAAGCTGATAGAGCCTTCGTTCATCAGAGTGGACGGCTCCACGCTGGCTAACTTTGAGCTGACCGACGGGGCCCAAACCATTCAGGCCACTTACGAAGGTGTTCTCCCAGACCTGTTCTTCAACAGCCACTCGGAGATCATACTGGAGGGGTCTTTCGGGCACGACGGCGTGTTCACCGGCAGGAACGTCATCGTGAAATGTCCGTCCAAGTATATCGAGTTGGATGAAGCGGGGGAGACCCAACCAGAGGACTTCACCTGATCTAATCAGACTTGGAATAATAAAGGGTGGCCGGTGTAGCGGCCACCCTTTTTGCTTTCGCCGACGAAACCTGTCTTATTAGGCCTCGAAGCCGCTATCGCGATGGGTGCCGTCGCAGAAGGGCTTGTTGGACGAGCCGCCGCACCTACAGAGGAATATAGGATCGCCCTCAACGCTGATTTCGTTGCCATCGGCATCCTGAAGTTTAATCGGCCCCTGCACCATATACGGCCCGTTGGGGCGACCTGTAATGATTGTGTCCGCCATGAAGTTCCTCCTCTTTGGTTTGTTATGACGTTCTGCCTAAGATTATAGATGCGCCGCCCACCGCATGCGGTTTTTCAGGGCCTCCACCAGCACCGGCAGGACCTTCTTATAATCGCCTATTATGCCGAAGTCGGCGGCCTGAAATATGGGGGAGCGGCCCACGTTGTTTATGGCTACGATAGTGCCGGCCTTCTGAATACCCACCGTGTGGTTGAAGGCGCCTCGCAACGCTATGGCGAAGTACAGGTCCGGAGACACAGACTTTCCCGAAAGGCCAATTTGAATCTGCCTGGGCAGCCAGCCCAACTCCGTGACGTCTCGTGTCGCCCCCAGCGGCGCATCGAAAAGCGCCGCAAGCTCTCGTATCGGTCCCAGGTTTTCCGGGCCGCCTACTCCCTTCCCAACGGCAACGATGACCCTGGCGTTGTCCAACTCAACTCCCTCCAAGGACTCGTCGGTCACGCTTTCCAGTATTTTCACCCGGGGCTGACCGAGCGCGCCCGTTGGGAGCTTGCTAATCACCGGCTCAATATTATCATCTTTAATCACCGGCGTATGCATGCCAGGCCGTACCGTGGCCATGTAGGGCCGCGTGGTCGACAGGATTGGCGCGACTATGTTGCCGCCGAATGCCGGCTTTAGCTGCACCATTCTGCCCTCGTCGTCGATTTCCAGCCCAATGCAATCGCCTGTCAGCCCCAGCTTCAGCCGCCCCGCGACCCTTGCGGCAAGGTCGCGGCCTCGCATGGTGGCGGAAAAGAGGACTGCATATGGCTGGCGCTCCTTGATGGCGTCGCTGAGCACCGACGTGTACAGGTCCGTGTCGTAACGCTCCAGCACGGGGGCGTCGGCCAGGTGTACCCGGTCTGCTCCGTGGGCGGTCAACGTAGCGCAATATTCATCCACGCCCCCACCAATGAGCACCGCCTCCACGCAAGTCCCCATCTGGGAGGCCAGCTCCGACGCCCGGCCCAGCAGCTCCAGCGTTACGGGCCGCACCCGACCGGCGATGATATCCGCGACGACCCACATCGCGCCCATGTTTCCGACGCCGCGACGAGGTCCCCTGGCAACCCCTGCCTGCTCATTGCCGGTACGGTCACCATCGAAGACGCCCCGCTTCTCCAGGTACGCCACCAGCTCGGCGACCGACTCCTCCACCGGCTTATCGCCGGACACGATCTTATCGCGGTTGGGCTCGATGGTGTAGATTTCGCTCACGGACGTGGGAGAGCCTTCGAGCCCGAAAACCGAGGTATCCTCCGCAAGGTCCGCCGCCGTCAGCTCCACGATGGGCTTGGCCTTCGCTGCTTCCCTGGCCTCGCGGTTGGGGTAGATCTCCGGCGCCACCTCCTCGGTTACGGTAATCAGAGCCGGCAAGGGGCACTCCACAATGTCGTAGCCCTCGTCGGTGATGCGCCGGGCCGTCATGAAGCCGCCCGACAACTGCAGGTGGCGCACGCCGGTGACCTGGGGTATGCCCATCATCTCGGCTACCTCAGGGCCCACCTGGCCGGTCTCGGCGTCGACGCTGTTGAGGCCGCATATGATCAGGTCGAAGCTTTCTCTCTGCAGCGCCAGCGCCAGGGCTCTCGCCGTGGCCAGCGTGTCGGAGCCGGCGAAGGCCCTGTCGTTCAGGTGGACGGCGCGGTCCGCTCCCATGGCCAGCGCCTGCACCAGCGCGTCCCTGGCCTGTGGAGGGCCCATCGTGTATACCGCCACCTCCGCCGAGTCCGATTCTTTCAACTGAACGGCCAACGACAGCGCAAGCACATCGAAGGGGTTGACCTCGCTGGGTACTCCCTCACGCACAACCCTCCGGCTCTCGTTGTCGAACTTGAGCATGGAGACTACCGGGACCTGCTTAATGCATACGGCTACCTTCAATTTGGCAATGCCTGCAATTCTGGCGACTCCTGTCTCCGGATTCGGACCTGGCGATTGGCGGGAGAATCGACTGTTCGTTCAGTGGGATTTTCCGCAATAACGTCATGGCCGTCAACCCCAACATCGCGCCGGCAAAAAATTAGGCCTCAGCGGTTCCAGGATGGGGAAGCTGAGGCCTACCTCACGTTCTTCTGCTGCGACGTTCCGTTAGTCTTAGCCTTCTTCAATCCTCTTCTTCAGTCG
>JACZVF010000276.1 GCA_022572805.1 Chloroflexota bacterium | reverse complement strand
ATGAGTAACCAAGCTAGTTGAATTGGAACTCGGAATTACGGTTGTTCCGTTGGTGAAATATGAAATAAATGACCTGTTTTTCACGAGTTTAGACAATTGATTGAAGTAGGGAATCGCTTGGAGCCCGGAACTGACATGAAAAACGTAGAGGCATTTCACGTAGTTCGCCGAAATGGGCGGGTCCTGGCAGGGCTCGTTCAGGCGGACTACGTTGTCCTTTGGCAGTAATTGGCTTTGCACTAAACGTCGTCCTATGGCCTGTGGTTCGACAAGCTCACCACGAACGTAAATATAAAGATCCGTTCGTCCTGAGCGCGTCGAAGGACATTTCAGGCAAATCCGGCGCTTAATGTGCAAGGCCGAGATAATCAAAACTAATTACTAATTACTAAATTACTAACAACTCGCCTTCAGGAGTAACCAATGCCAGAGGACACGGCAGCCCCCGTAGACAAGGTAATAATCTTCGATACGACGCTGAGAGACGGCGAGCAGTCGGCGGGCATAGGCCTGACGACGCTCGAGAAGATGGAGATCGCCAAGCAGTTGGACAGGCTGGGCGTCGACGTGATCGAGGCCGGGTTCGCGGCCAGCTCCCCCGGCGACTTCCAGGCAATACAGGCAATCGCACGAGAGGTCCGCAGGCCGATTATCGCATCGCTGGCCCGCTGCGTGCTGCCCGACGTGGACGCCGCATGGGAGGCCATCAAAGAGGCGGAGCATCCCAGGATTCACGTCTTCATATCCAGCTCCGACGTGCAGATAATGCACCAGCTCCGGCGCAACCCGGAGGAGGTGATGGACATGGCCATGGCCGCCGTGGAGCGGGCCAAGAGCTACTGCGAAGACGTCGAGTTCTCCCCAATGGACGCCACCAGAACAGACATGGACTTCCTCTACAAGATGCTGGAGGGGGTTATCAGCGCCGGCGCCACCACCATAAACATACCGGACACCGTGGGTTACATTTACCCGTGGGAGTTCAGGGAGCGCCTGCGTCTCATCAAGGAGAACGTGCCTAATTTCGACCAGGTCGTTCTCAGCGTGCACTGCCACAACGACCTGGGCCAGGCAGTGAGCAACAGCCTGGCCGCCGTCATGGAGGGTGCGCGCCAGGTGGAGGGCTGCATCAACGGCCTGGGCGAGCGGGCGGGCAACGCCGCGCTGGAAGAGGTAATCATGGGTCTGGAGACCCGCAAGGACCTCTATGGCGTCGAGACCAATATCGACACCCGCCAGATTTACCGGACCAGCCGACTGGTCAGCGATATCACGGGATTCGCGGTCCAGCCCAACAAGGCCGTGGTAGGCGCAAATGCCTTCAGGCACGCGTCCGGCATCCATCAGGACGCCATTCTGAAGGAGCGTTCCACCTTCGAGATTATGGACCCTCGGTCAATCGGCTGGCCCAGCAACGAACTTGTACTGGGCAAGCTCAGCGGACGGGCCGGCCTGCGTTCCCGATTGGAAGACCTGGGGTACAACCTGGACCAGGACCAGCTCAACGAGACGTTCGAGGCGTTCAAGGACCTGGCCGACCGCAAACCGGAGGTAACCGACACCGACCTGGTTGCCCTGATGTCCAGCCAGCGCCGCACGGCGGACGTTCCCGCCATCTACCAACTGGAGCGCGTGCAGGTATCATGCGGCAACCGCGAGATCCCAACCGCGACGATCACCGTGGTGGACCCCGAGGGCAGGACGCTCACTGAAGCGGCCACCGGCACGGGCCCCGTGGATGCTGTGTACAAGGCGATTAATCGAATGGTCAAGGTGCCCAACGCTTTGACTGAATACCGCGTGGACGCTGTTACGGAGGGCATCGACGCCCTGGGCGACGTGACGATTCGCATCGAGAAGGACGGCCGGGCCTACGTGGGGCGTGGCTCCGACACCGACATAATAGTGGCAAGCGCGAAGGCCTACATGAACGCACTGAACCGGCTGCTGGCCACTGAGAGCACACGCCCTGCAACTGAAGTTCCTACTTCATAGCCACGCTTGAAATCAAGACGCATTGCGAGGGGCGCGGCCAGCGTGCCCCTTGCCCATCCTAGAGTGAGGTTTGCTAAGACATATGGCGCCCAAAACAATGTTCGAGAAGATATGGAACAGTCACATTGTCCACGAGGTAGACGGACAGCCGACCATTTTATACGTTGACCTGCACCTGGTCCACGAGGTTACGTCGCCTCAGGCATTCGATGGCCTGCGCCTGAACAACCGCAAGGTCAGGCGCACCGATCTTACCGTGGCCACGGCAGACCACAACACGCCCACCTGGGAGCTGACCCGACCCATCACAGATTCCATCGCCAAGGCGCAGTTGGACGCCCTGGACAGGAACTGCGAGGAGTTCGGCGTCACGCTATACGACCGTTTCAGCCCTCTCCAAGGCATCGTCCACGTCATTGGCCCTGAGCAGGGCTACACCCAGCCGGGCAAGGTTATCGTTTGCGGGGACAGCCACACGTCCACACACGGCGCCTTCGGGGCCTTCGCCATGGGCATCGGCACCTCCGAGGTGGAGCACGTGCTGGCCACCCAGACGCTACGCCAGTTCAAGCCCAAGACCATGGAGATTCGGGTGGACGGCACGCTGGGCAAAGGCGTCACAAGCAAGGACGTAATCCTGGCCATTATCGGCGAGATCGGCGTGAGCGGCGCAACGGGTTACGCCATCGAGTACACCGGTGAGGTCATTCGGAACATGTCCATGGAGGGCCGCATGACGGTCTGCAACATGTCCATCGAGGGCGGCGGACGGGCGGGCATGGTAGCGCCCGATGACACGACCTTTGATTACATGCGGGGCCGCGCCCAGGTGCCTCAGGGTGACGAGTTTGATGCCGCCGTGGCGCAGTGGCGCGGCCTGGCAACCGACGAAGGTGCTACCTACGACAAGGTTGTGAAGATTGATGGCAACTCGCTGGAGCCGCACGTTACATGGGGGACCAACCCCGGCATGGTAGGGCCGATCTCAAGCCGGGTCCCCGACCCCGATTCCTACGACGACTCTGGCGACCGCGAGTCCGTTGGCCGCGCCCTGGACTACATGGGGCTGGAAGCTGATACGCCTATCACGGACATCAAGCTGGACAGGGTGTTCATAGGCTCGTGCACCAACGGCCGCATCGACGACCTGCGGGCCGCGGCATCCATTGCCAAGGGCAAGAAGGTAAGCGACAGAGTCTACGCCATGGTTGTGCCGGGCTCAGCCGCCGTCAAGAAGCAGGCCGAAGACGAGGGCTTGGACAAAATCTTCACGGAGGCCGGGTTCGATTGGCGCATCGCTGGCTGCTCCATGTGTCTTGGCATGAACCCGGATATACTGAGCCCCGGGGAGCGCTGCGCGTCTACCTCCAACCGCAACTTCGAGGGCCGCCAGGGCAAGGGGGGCCGTACCCACCTGGTAAGCCCGGAGATGGCGGCGGCGGCGGCCATAGCCGGCCACTTCGTGGACGTCCGCGACTGGTGATTTTTAAGTATCCATCACAGTCTAGGCATGAATATGGTTGAACTCAATACTCAAAAAATCGGCCGGGC
>JACZVF010000275.1 GCA_022572805.1 Chloroflexota bacterium | reverse complement strand
CGAATATTTTAGCCATTAAAATGGGGAAGGTAGATGGCAATTGAATTCACCGACGAGATGCGGGAGCTCATCGGCAGCGCAATGGACGACAGACTGTTCTGCACTGTCGGCACCGCATCCAAAGACGGTGTGCCGAATATAAGCCTCAAGGGCAGCGTGGCTATTTATGACGGCGAGACACTGTCCTACTGGGAACGGACCAAGCGTTCTGCCCTGGACAACGTCTCGGAAAACCCCAACATTGTCATCTTTTACCGAAACCCCGGCAAGCGCATCAACTGGCGCTTCCACGGCAAGGCGGCCATCTACGAGTCCGGGGGAATCCGCGACAAAGTAAAGAGCATCACGCCGCAGGCCGAGCTTGACCGCGACCCTGAGCTTGCGGGCGTCGCGGTGCTGGTAAAAGTCGATGCCATCACCGACCTGGGAGGCAACGTGCTTCAGACGCGGTAGCCAAGGCGTGTTCCGGTGGCTACGACTCCATGCGCGCCTTTAAATTACGCAGCGTCTTGTTCATGCTGGGGTTGGAAACAAGCGGCCCGATGAGCGCTTTGAACACAAGGGCCATCACGGGGTTGAATTCGAACTCCACTTTGCGCGTAAGCAGCATACCATCGCCCTGGGCCTCAAATTTCAAGTCCTGGTGGAATGGGAAATCCTTGGGGTCTGTCGCCGTGAATGCTATCCGGTTAGGCGCATCGAATTCAGTTATCTTCACCTTGTTTGGAATATCCTTGCCCATGAGCTTCCCCACGGACCTGTACTCGCTTCCCACGGCGATGGGCCCATCCGAGACGGCTTCTATGCGAAGGTTGTCGGTCCATTCCCCGTGCCTGGTGAAGTCGGAAACGTACTCGAACACGGCATCCGGCTTTGCGTTGATACTGATCTGGTAGTTGAAGACAAGGTGCGTCATGTTTGGCCTCCTAAAGCTGTTAAAACCCAAAGCCACCGCGGCAATGCTCACCTCCTCGATTGAGGGAAGCCAGGCAAATCTGTCGACACGATGCCCGATATTGCTGCTAAGGGCCGCCGTGCTTCGCCCTTTGAGTCAGGTACACGGCCATTATGGCCACGGGCATCGCGATTACCACCAGCCCCAACCCGATGACGATAGTTTCCGGGCCAAAGCCCAATACCGCGTCGATCTGGTCCTTGATCCACCCCAGCAGCACCGGGTCGCCCGGCTCCGAATGGTGCGCGAATATCGCCAGCGGGATCAATTGCCGTCACCCGCCGCCGCAGGCGCTGGAGACTTTGGCTGGTACCTGATTGAGAAGCGACGCTCTTTTATGCTGAAGCTGGCGATGCTGGCCGCCACCAAAGTGACCCCCGCCAACGCGAAGGGAATCTCATAGGCGCCGAAGGCGTCGTAAAGAACGCCGGCAGCGAGGACGCTCAACGCGCCGCCGAAATTGTGGGCCATGTTAGATATGCCGCCAAGAGTGCCCAGGTTCCGCAGACCGTATATGTCCGCCGTTAATGACGTGGTAAGCGGCGGTGTGGCCACCCAGGAAAGGCCTGCCAGTACGGCGAACCCCCATATGCCTGCGCCACCCGGCACCAGCACCAGTATGGCGTAGGCGCAGAAACGGATGGCATACACGACGCCAAGAAGGTTCTTGCGACTGAACCTGTCGGCAAGAAAGCCAACGATTATGACTCCCACCACGTTCAACCCGCCCATCAGTCCGAAGGCAGACGCCGCCACCGCAGGCGATATGCCGCGGTCTATGGCGAATGGCACGTAGTGGAAAGAGATGATTGCCGTTGTTACACCGCAGACGAAGTACGCACCCGAAAGTTGCCAGATGGGCGGCGACCGGAAGGAGTCCTTCCACGTTTCTGTGGCCAGAGGCGGTATGTCTAGCACGGCGGCGGCTGACTTACGGCCGTCGCCGGCGCTCTGCTCGCCTTCAGGCTCCTCTCCGATGTCCTTGGGGCTGTCTCTGAATATGATCAGCGCCAGCGGCATCGCCAGGAATAAGACGAAGGCACCCATGACGAACCAAGCTACCCTCCAGTTGGCGGTGATTATTAAGTAAGTGGCGAGCGGGATCAGGACCAGGGAGCCAGCGGAAGAACCGGCGGTGCTCAGGCTCAATGCGATGCCGCGCCTGCGGGAAAACCACCGGGATAGCATCGCGTGCACCGTAACCATCGATGCCCCGCCAGTCGCCGTGGAGCTGACGAACCCGAACAACAACACCAGCATCCAGATGTTGTTTATCTGGCTCATGAGCATGGTGGAGATTCCCAGTATGCCAAGGCTGATGGTAATTACGATGCGTCCGCCGAACCTGTCATGGAGGCGTCCTATGAAGGGCAGCGTAACGCCGTTTATCAGGATGCCCAGGGAGCCCGCAGCCGAAACCTGACTTCGCGTCCACTCCAGCTCCTCGCTCATGGGGATAACGAACACCCCGAATGCGTTGCGGGCCCCGGTGGTTACGAAAAGCGTGAAAAAGCCCGCGGCTACGATCAGCCAGCCGTAGAACAGACCGTTTCTTCGTATGCTCTCAGCCATCGGATTCCCACCTGTGCCTCAATTGTGGCGTGAAATCTCGGTTATCGAGTCTAACATCGGCTTAATGGGATAGCAATAAATCTTTTAAGCCTGATTCGGTTATCTCCAGTTTGTGCGTCGATAACATGGGAACTCGCCGCATGGCCGATTGAGCTTTTTCCCGGCTCCACGTAGAATGCGGCTTTGATACTCCAGACTGGTAGTTTGATAAGGGAAAATATTTGTCGGGACAGTTAACAGCCGTCGGCTCACGCGTTCAGGCGCTTGGCGCGTTACGGCACCGCAATTTTCGCCTCTACTGGCTGGCCGGGCTGGGGCAGGCCATGGCCCTGGGCATGCAATTTCTCATCCTGGGATGGCTGGTGCTACAGCTAACCGGCTCCGCGTCACAGCTCGGTCTGGTGATCTTCCTATACGGCATCCCCAACCTGGGCATGCTGATGTTCGGCGGCATTTTCGCCGATCTTGTAGACCGCCGGCGGATGCTGGTCTACACACAGCTTCTTGTCACTCTGCTCATCCTCGCGGTGGCCGTCCTGACGCTGACGCAGCTGGTATCTATATGGCACATCTACGGGGTGGCCGTCATCCTGGGCGTCATACAGGGAATCAACATGCCCTCCCGCATGGCCATTATCCCGGACCTTGTGGACCAGGAGGACATCCTGAACGCCACGTCGCTGAACATGGCCGTCTTCAACACCGGGCGAATCATCGGGCCCTCGATTGCCGGAGGGATAATTGACTCTGTAGGGTTGGGACACGCGCTATTTATCAACGCCGCGCTGTACGGGTTCGGAGTGGTTTTTCTGGCTCTGATGACCGGTGTAGCCTCTCGCAGCGTTCCGCGCACCGGAAACATCTTTCTGGGCATGTGGGAGGGCTTCAAGTACACCGCCGCGACGCCCATCGCTTTAACGCTGGTGGGTCTGAGCTTTGCCTTCGGGTTCTTTGGCGCCTCCTACATTCAGGTGATGCCGGCCTTCGCCAAGGAGGTGCTGAGGTCGAACGCCAGCGGTGC
>JACZVF010000058.1 GCA_022572805.1 Chloroflexota bacterium | reverse complement strand
GCCTGCGGGAGCTCTCCGCAAACATGGAACACGTGAAGTGGTTGCAGGACGGCCCGGACGCCGGCAGCAACAACTGGGTGCTCACGGGTGATCGAACGGCGTCGGGCAAGCCGCTGCTGGCCGGCGATCCCCATCGAGGGTTGGACGTGCCCAACTGCTACTACCAGAACCACATCGCCTGTCCGGATTTCGACGTCATCGGCCTCTCGTTCCCAGGCTGCCCGGGTTTCCCCCACTTTGGTCATAGCGCAGACGTGGCATGGTGCGTGACACACGCACAGGCCGACTATCAGGACCTGTTCCTGGAAAAGTTCGACGCGGATCGACCGTCGCAATACCTGTACAGGGACGAGTGGAGAAAGGCGGAAGTCAGGCACGAGGTCATCGACGTACGTGGCGGCGATCCTGTTGAGCTGGACGTTTCGGTCACTCATCACGGGCCAATCATCGCCGGCGACCCATCGAAGGGCCACGGCCTGGCATTTCGGTACACGTCCACTGCGGAGACGAACCTGGGCTCCCAATGCCTGCTGGATATGCTGAAAGCCAAAACCACCGACGAGATGGACGAGGCCATGCGGGAGTGGGTAGACCCTTGCAACAACTTCGTGTTCGCCGACGTGGACGGCCACGTGGAGTACCTTAACCGGGGGAAGCTGCCTCTGCGTTCGATGGCCAACGCATGGCTGCCTGTGCCAGGCTGGACGGGCGAACACGAGTGGGACGGATACGTGCCGTTCGAGGAGTTGGTGCGCTGCAAAGACCCTGACACCGGCTACATTGTTACCGCCAACAACCGCATCGCCGATGTCGACTACCCGCACTACATCGCCTTGAGCTACGCCTCGGAGTACCGCGCCCGACGAATATTGAACAGGCTGAAAGGCATTCGAAATGCAACCGTCGACGACATGGCCGCGATACACGCGGAGCGCATTTCGACGCCGGCGCAGGTCCTGATTAAGCTGGTTGCGGATGTTAATTCGTCGGACCCACTGGTGTCCAGGGCCAGGCAGGTGCTCATGGATTGGAACGGCTCCATGGAGGTTGACGGAGTGGCGCCGACGGTGTTCGCAGCCTATCGGGGGCGGCTTCTGGAGAGGGTATTGCGGCAGCAGGTGGGGCCGCTAACAGAGGATATGCTCGGCGCTTCGGGCAGAGGCGCACCCAATCACATGCAGCAACTGGCCACGCACATGATAACCGCAGTGGAAACGGGTGATACAAAAGTATTGCCGGAGGGTTTGCCGCCAGGGGCCGACTGGACTTCGCTTGCAGCCCAGGCGCTAACCGACGGCGTGGCCGACCTTCGCCGGGATCTGGGCGAGAACATGGACACCTGGATTTGGGGTGACGTCCACGCCACCAGGCCCGTCCATCCCCTGTCGGAAATCTTTCCGGAGATGGCGGAGGTCCTGAACCCGCCCTCGGTAAAAATGGGCGGCGGACTGGACACGCCACAGGCGGCAGGCCACTCACCTATGGGGCCTTACACGATCGCGGGCACCTCGGTAGCCCGGTACGTTTTCGACCTGGCCGACTGGGAGAACTCCCGCTGGATTGTCCCCCTGGGCTCCTCCGGGCACCCCGGCAGTCCGCACTACGCTGACCAGGCCAATACCTGGGCCGACGTTAAACTCATCCCGATGACGTACAACTGGGCCAGAATAGAGTCGTCGGCGGTGGCCAAACAAGAACTGCGGTGAGAGACTGCATAAAGGGGCGGTCGGGACTCGACACTACCTCCTGTGCTTCAACGCCCGGCCCGGCAAGGCCCCGGTGTGCTCGCCGCCGTCGATAACGACGGTGCCGTTCACGATGACGTATTCGATGCCGATGGGGAACTGCTTGGGGTTGGCGCGGTTGGCCGGCGCGTGCACGTTCTTGGGGTGGAACACCGTGATGTCGGCCTTCATGCCGTCTCGCAGTATCCCCCTGTCGAGGATGCCCAGGCGCTGCGCCGGGAACGACGTCATCTTGCGTATGGCGTTGGGCAGGGACATCTGCTGCTCCTCCCGGACGTACTCGGCCAGGATCACTGGGAAGCAGCCGTAGGTGCGCGGACTGGGGAAGTCGCCCACCAGAACGGCGTCGCTGCCCACCATGGACAGCGGGTGCGTAACGAAGGCCGGAAGGGTGTTGCCGTTGGAGCCTGCGGCCACGTAGCAGGTCTGCAGGTCCTCCTCCAGAAGCAGGTCGCACAGCGCGTCGACCGGGTGCTGGTTGCGCATGGTGGCCACCTCGGCCACGGACAGGCCCTCGTACTGGTGGTTCTGCGGCTGCTTGAAGTAGGTCAGCCACATGTCGCCCCAGGATGGCGCTCGGGGCGTGACCTCCCGACGCAACCTGGCCCGCCCCTCATCGGAGCGCATGACCTCCTTGACTTTCGCCGGTCCGCCGTCGTGAGTCCAGTCCGGAAACACGATGGTGATGCGGGTGCTTCCCAGGATGTACGGGTAGCTGTCGAATGTAACGTCCTGACCTTCTGCCGCCGCGTCCTCCACAAGCTGAAGCATACGCCGTCCCCCGCCGCGAATGGGCACGGACTGGAAGAAGTGCGTTATGTGGACGGGTATGCCGCTTCGCCGCCCTATGTCCAGCGCCTCGTTGAACGGGTCCAGGAAACGGTCGCCGTCCTTGTAGCGCACGTGGGTGTGGTAGAAGCCGCCCAGGTCGGCCACGTACCGGGACAGCTCGACCAGCTCATCAGTGTCGGCGTAGTTCCCCGGCGGATACTCCAGGCCCGTGGAGAGGCCGAAAGCGCCCTCCTCCATTGCCTCTCGTATTATGGCCTTCATGTTCGCCAGGTCCGCTGACGTGGCCGGCTTGTCCTCCCAGCCCATGGCGTTGATGCGCACAGGTGAGTTGCCGAGAATGTAGGCGATGTTCACGGCGGTCTTGCGGTCGAACATATTTAGGTACTGCTCTACTGTGGACCACTGTCCCGGCAGCGGAGGATTGCCATCCAACCCGGAATTGATTTCGACGAAAGCCAGGAAGTCGTCGTGGGAGCGGAAGGGCGCGTAGGAGTTGCCGTCCACGCCGATAAGCTCTGTTGTTATGCCCTGGCGCACCTTGGGGTGGTGCTCCGGCTCGGACAGGATGACCAGGCCGGCGTGCGAGTGCATGTCTATGAAGCCGGGGCAGACAACATGGTCTGTGGCATCGATGACTCGGCGAGCCTCAACGTCCTCCAGTGAGCCCCGAATGATGCTCACTTTGTCGTCCTGAACGCCCACAGCGCCGTAGTAGCCAGGATTGCCTGTGCCGTCGATTATCAGGCCGTTAGCTATAAGAATGTCCAGCATTTTCTAAATAACCTCCGCAGCGGTTGTGGTCACAAAATTTGAACAGGAGCGCTCAGCGAAAGCCCGACCTCGCGTGATTGGTCAGGAGTCCTGCGCGTTCACGTGCCGGGCGCGAGGCTGTGCATTCGGTAGGTTGGCCGGAGTCCGTCCGGGATATTCCTGGCGTCGGCGTTGGTTATACCGGTGTCGACCAGTACGGAGTCGATGCCGAAATCTATAGCGCCCCGAATATCAGTCTCCAGCTGGTCGCCTATCATCACCAAGTCCCTAATTGAGGGGGTGCCTGCGCGTCGATGGGCCTCTTCAAAAATGGCGGAATGCGGCTTTCCCAACCTCGTGAAGCATAGGTCCGGTCGGTCGGGATACCTCAGATTCAGCGCCGCCTCGAAGATAAGGCCCACACTGGCGCTGGCCATGCCAAAGCCGTCGCCCTCCGGGTAGATAAGGTCGGGGTTTGGCATAACCAGGTTGGTGTGCTCATGCCGGTCCAACCTGCGAAACAGCGCTGTCATAACGGCGTCCACGGTCTCCACGAAGGGGAAGCCCGACTGGTCGCCTATGACCACCGTATCGAACTCGTCCTGCGGGCCCACGACGACGGCGCCGGCCTCTTCAGCGTACCGGGCGCTGTCCTCCGTGCCCAGCACGACGCAACGCGATCCCTGAAGGCCCTTCACCCGAAAGTAGCCCTTCAGAAGCGAACCCGAGGTAATGATCTTGTCGGGAGAAACAGTCAGGCCGAATGCGGCGTATTTATCAGATCGTGTGCCCGGCAGCGCCGAGGCGTCGTTAGTCAGGATGAAGTAAGGCTTTTGGATGCGGTTAAGATGGTTGATCAGCTCTACCGCGCCGGGAAAGGTCCCTGTGGAGCCTGCCAACACGCCATATGAGTCGAACAGCAGCACGCTGTACCGTTCGATAAGCTGGTCGATATTGATGTCGGGGATGTTGTTCATCGGGCGGGCGTCACCCTTGGCTGAAAAAGGCCGGATAACGTGAAGACGGCACCGATTGTACACCGTGGGGCCCGGCGCGCCAACACGCCAAATACGGCTGACATGGGTGATAACCGACTTTCCGGCGGACCGCCGCCTTGCTATAATTGTTGGCGTGGCCGACGCCTGGGGCAAACACGATTAGCGAAGTGGGGCACCGACGTTGGTGTGCCAAATGGCGGCAACGCCGTATTCCCTCGGTCGTTGCGTAAGTCGTTTCGACTCTAGCAGCCGTCAGATCACGTAGCGAACCACAAGAACATACCGTTGGTCAACTGAATCCGCACAGGCAAAGGGGCCGTATATATATGCAGGAGATGAAGGGGCCGACATCCGAAGTCAGAGACCAGATCGCCGGCATAATGGTGCGTCTTTGACCTGCCCTCCAAGGAAAAGCAGATAGAGGCTCTGGAAAAGGAGGCCTCGGAACCGTCTTTCTGGGACTCGTCCTCGGCGGCACAGCACAAGATGAGGAGGCTCTCCGGCCTCAAAGAAGAGGTGGATTCCTGGCGCAGTCTGGACGAAAAGGCTACATCTCTTGGGGAGTTGCTGGCCCTGTCCATCGAAGAGAAGGACAACTCCTTGCGGGATACCTTTTCCGAGGAGTTGGCGGATATACAGAGGACGCTGGCCGAGCTTGAGTTCAAGCTGGTGCTCTCCGGCCCCTATGACCAACGAAATGCCATTATGGCCCTTCACGCAGGGGCCGGGGGTGTAGAGTCTCAGGACTGGGCCAGCATGTTGATGAGGATGTACATGCGCTGGGCCGAGAGGCGTGGTTACAAGGGCGAACTGCTCGATGTGTCTGTGGGTGAGGAGGCAGGAATAAAGAGCGCCGTCGTCCAGATTTCAGGCGAGTACGCGTACGGCTACTTGAAGGCTGAAAGGGGGGTGCACCGCCTGGTAAGGATATCTCCATTCGACTCCGCCCACGCCCGGCACACCTCATTCGCCTTGATGGAGGTCATGCCAGAGGTTGAAGAAGGTGTGGACGTCGTCATCAAACCTGACGACCTGAGGATAGATGTGTTCAGGGCCGGCGGGGCAGGTGGCCAGAGCGTGCAGAAAAACTCCACTGCCGTGCGTATCACGCACCTGCCCACCGGCATCAAGGTGAGCTGCCAGAATGAGCGCTCCCAACACCAGAACAAGGAAATCGCGATGCGAATTCTCATGGGCAGGTTGGTGGAGAGGGAGTTGGAAGAAAAGGCCAAGGAGATGGCGAAGCTCAAGGGCGACCACATCTCGCCGGAATGGGGCAACCAGATACGCAGTTACGTGCTCCACCCTTACAAGATGGTCAAGGACCACCGCACCAACTTCGAGACCTCGGATGCCGACGGCGTCCTGGACGGTGACGTTGACGAATTCATGAGGGCTTACCTGACATCAACGGTAGGCCCTGACTAGTTCCGAAAGGGGCGCGGATTTTGTAGGATAATCTGTGGAATTCAGGATTTATGTTTATCCCGATGAATTTGCCCTCGCAGACATATGCCGGGAACTCCAAGAAGATGTTTGGTGCAATCCCATGAGGGTATATGGGCATCAAAGGGGAGACGCAATTTGGATCAGGCATTAACTGGGAATTTAGGTGACACCTATCATGCGTAAGCTTTTCCTACTTCCGCTCGTGGCAATCGCACTTCTGGCGGTGGCGTGCGGCGAAGCGGTGGTGCCGGCTGGGGATACAAGTCCAGAGCCGGACGCCGCGCAGGCCGTAGCCGCGGCCCAGTCCAACGAGTCCGCTGCACGGGATTCTGACTCGGAGCCTGCACAGGCACCCGCGCCAGAGGTGAAGGCGCCGTCCTCAGCGGCGGTGGAGCCAGCCGACACAGGGACTCCCGGCGGAGTCTTCCGGCGGCTCTGGTCCGACCCTCCCACGCTGGACCCGCACCTGACATCCGATACCACCTCCGCAGCTATCGTGGTCGAGGTATTCAGCGGCCTTATCACCATCGACCTTGACCTCAAGTTGGCGCCGGACATCGCCGAAAGCTGGGACATCAGTCCCGACGGCACCGTTTACACATTTTACATCAGGCCGAATGCCAAGTTCCACGACGGCCGGCCGGTGACTGCCGAAGATTTCGTTTACTCCATTAACAGGGCGGCAAGCCCTCTAACGGCCTCGCCAACGGCAGATACCTACATTGGCGACATAGTGGGCGTTCGCGATGTTTTGGCGGGCAGGGCCGATCGGGTATCCGGCATAAAGGCCATCGACGACAAGACCCTGCAGATAACCATAGACGCGCCCAAGGCGTACTTCCTTGCCAAGCTGACGTACCCAACCGCCTTTGTGGTAGACAAAAACCAGGTGGAGTCCGATCCTAGCTGGACTGACTCTCCCAATGGCACCGGTCCGTTCATTCTGAAGGAGTACAAGGTTGGCGAGCGGATAATCCTGGACAGATTTGCGGACTACTACCTGGAGCCGGCGAAGATTGACCAGGTGCGGATGAACCTTGCAGGCGGCCAGGCCATGGCAATGTATGAAAACGATGAGATCGACATCACGGGCGTCGGTCTGTTCGATCTGGACAGGCTGCGCGACCCCAACGAGCCTCTAAGCAAAGACCTCAGGATTGCGCCCCCGGGCTTCAGCGTCTCTTACATCGGTCTGAATCCGGAGGAGCCTCCCTTTGACGATGTCAAATTCCGCCGGGCGCTTAACTTCGCCATAGACAAGGAGCTCATCGCTGATGAGGTCCTGGCGGGCTTGCGGGTACCGGCATATGGCATATTGCCTCCGGGATTTCCAGGCTTCAATCCCGAGTTGGAAGGGCTGAAGTTCAACCCGGAGCTGGCCCGGGAGCTCCTGGCGGAGTCTGCATATGCGGACCCGGACACCCGCCCGCGCATTGTGATAACTGTCCCCGGCACTGGCGGCAACATCGGCCTCGACCTGGAGGTCATACTGGAGATGTGGCGGCAGAACCTGGGCGTGGAGGTGGAGATCCAGCAGGTGGAGTGGGCTACCTACCTGCAGGACCTGAACCGAAAGAGATTCCAGGCATTTGGAGGCCTGGCTTGGCAGGCTGACTACCCGGACCCGCAGGACTTTTTGGACATACTGTTCCATTCGGAAAGCGAAACGAATCACGGAGGATACTCCAATCCCGAGGTTGACAGGCTGTTGGAGCAGGCCCGTGTGGAGATCGATACCGGCAAGCGTATCAAGCTTTATCACGAGGCAGAGCGGATGATCGTGGAGGATGCCGCGTGGGTTCCCCTGTGGTATACGGGAGAGCGCCACCTGCTGCTAAAGCCCTACATCAAGGGCTACGCTCTCACCCCCATGACGATACCAAAGCTGCGGCACGTCTACATCGAAGACAATTAGTGATTAGTGAATAGTCTTTAGTATTTGGGAAATGCTCTCTTCTTGTTCCATTTAGAGGAGAGCATTTTTTTAACATACTGATCTGATGGCACGGACGCGGCGCGGCGATTGCCCCACCGCTTGCAGGAACATCGGATGTCGTGTAAAGATAGCGATCGGTGTGCGATGATAGGCGGCGCTGTTGACGAAATCCTCGAGCAGGCCGCAGCCCCAGCATGAGGACTCAGAATGTGGATTTACATAGGGCGTAGGCTGCTGTGGCTGCCGGTGATACTGTTCGCGGCATCGCTACTCACCTTTACGCTGGGTCGGTTCGGCCCCGGCGACCCGGTCGAGGTTATCTTGGGCGTGCGCTACGAGGAGCAGGCGGCAAGGAATATCAGGGCCCAGTTAGGGCTGGACAAGCGCTTCGATGTTCAGTACCGCGAGTACATGTGGGGGGTCTTGCACGGCGATTTCGGAGAGAGCTACAGGTTTAGAGGCCGGTCTGTGTCTTCGCTTCTGTTCCCCAAGTTCCTGGTCTCATTTCAGGTCAACCTGGCGGCTATGATCGTCAGCCTTGGGCTTGGGCTGCCGCTGGGCTTCTGGGTAGCGCATAAACAGGGAAGGTGGATGGACCCTGCGGCGGTGTCCATCAGCCTGTTCTTGATGTCCATCCCAATAATGGTGACCATTCCCGCGGCGTTATGGCTGCTTTGCCTCAAGTGGGGAGTCGTGCCATGCTCCGGCTGGGGAGGTCTGTTCGACCTCAGGATCGTCGTGCCCGCTATAACCCTGGGTATTCCTGGTGTGGCGGGTCTGGCCCGGCTGATGCGCGCCAGCACTTTGGACGTTATGGGTGAGGATTTCATCCGAACGGCCAAGGCGAAGGGTCTTTCCAATTTCACCGTGGATTCCAGGCACATTCTGAAAAACTCTATGATCCCCATCGTCACCGTGCTTTCCTTCGCACTGGCCGGCATGTTCACCACCAGCTTCATCGTGGAGTTCATTCTGGGAATACCCGGCGTGGGCAAGTTCACCATAGACTCGGTGTTTAACAGGGACTATCCCATCATAATGGCCATGACCATTTTGACTTCCACGGCCTTCGTGATGGCCAACCTGTTAGCGGATATTACCTACGCCTTCATCGACCCAAGGATACGGTACCAGTGATGGACCAGTCATCACATGTGGGCGTGCCTCAGCTTGTTGGCTCCGGCCAGGGAGTTGTTGCATGGCTGTAGCTGAAATTATTGAGCATCTGGAGGCCCGTGGCAAGAGCAAGGGGCACCTGGCCAGGGCCGCCTCCCGGCTGGTCCGCAAAAAGGTAGCCGTAGCTTCCATTGTGGTTCTAGTCGTCGTGTACTCCGCAGGCATTTTCGCGCCCTTCGTGGCTCCGTACGATTACACCGCGCAGGACTACACGGTCATCCGCAAACCCCCTAGTCTGCAGCACCTGGCGGGCACCGACTTTGCGGGCAGGGACGTCTTCACCAGGGTTCTCTGGGGCGTTCAGAACACCGTCATCATCACGGTGGTGTCTATGGTCACGGGCGGGCTGGTCATAGGAGTCACGCTCGGCCTGATCTCAGGATACTTCGGCGGTCGGATAGACGGTTTGATTATGCGCATTGGGGAGTTGTTCGCGTCCTTTCCGGAACTTCTTCTGATAATTCTGCTGGCGGCCACGCTGCGCCCGCGAATCGTGGATTGGGTCAGGGCCGTGGAGGACAACACCTTTCTGGACGGCCTTGTGCGCTCTGGAATTGCCGACTACTTTGTCATATCCCTGGCGCTGGTGGCCTTCGGTTGGGTGGGCATGGCCCGACTTGTGCGTGCCCAGGTCCTGGTCCTGAGGCAGACCCAGCACGTGGACGCGGCCAGGGCGGTGGGCGCCTCCACGCCGCGGATACTGTTCCTTCACCTCCTGCCCAATGCCATAAGCCCCATCGTGGTGATGGTGACCATGGGTATGGGAGTGCTCATAGGACTGGAGATCATCCTGAGCTGGCTGGGTCTGGGAATTCAGCCGCCACGGCCGAGCCTGGGCCGAATGCTCTTGGAAGGCGGCAACATCGGCGCCCTTCGATCCGTGCCGTGGATGTTGCTGGCGCCCGGCACGGCGGCCCTACTGCTGATTTTCGCATGGAACCTGCTGGGCGACGCGCTGAACGACGTTCTGAACCCCAGGACTAGATAGCCGACTTAGCAACTATCTCAAAAAGGCGGGTGCCTTGTTCCCGCCCACACACCCTGGGGGCACATCCCCCAGGCCCTCTGCAAGAGGGGCTTCCCCCCGGACTCCCCCATGACGATTTTAAGATAGTGACTTAGCGTGCTCCGCTACAACGAATAGCCAACTCTTGAGGGACAGGCCACCGGTCTGTCCCTGTTTTTGGTCCCCACATGCGCCAATCGGTATCTGCGCACGCTCTACCCCGATGACTTCAAGAATGCAGCGTACTGCGGGAGCATTAGGTCGTTTCCGCAATGCGCGCAGGTGAAGTTCGCCACAGCCCGTTGCGAGTCGCCACTCTTGGGCCGATATCGCTGCATTGATACATTTGTAGGCGGCATTAAATTAATCGGCGGCACTGCGATTCAAGCGCCTGTTCGAACAGGCGCTCTACCGCATCGAGGTCCGCCGACATTTTGAGCAGCCCGGTTGATTCGGAGGAGCGAGCGTTGATTCGCTTGAAAGAGACCATGGGCGCTCTCGGATAGCTAGAAGACCGCGCGACAGTCACTTATGCCTCGATGAATCAGTATTCCTTGTTGCATTCTCAAGGCAAACGCGGCCTCACATTATTCACTAGCCCGGGAGGATGTCTATGGAGTTGGCCCCCGACATTACAGCGGAAGACCTTCAAGTCTTCTTGCAGGAGGCTGAGGAACACCTTCAGCTGCTGGACGAAGACATAGTTCGGCTGGAGCGCGAAGGCGACAACCAGGAACTCCTGCAGGAAATATTCAGGTCGGCCCATACGCTGAAAGGCTCGTCCGCCATGCTGGGACACCAGCGCATGACGGCGCTGGCACACGTTATGGAGACGCTTCTGGATTTGGTCCGAAAAGGCGCCGTGGAAGTGACCACCCAGGTGGCGGACGCGCTTCTTCATGCCTTGGATGCGTTGACTCTTCTGAAGGAGGAGCTCCTGGACGAGAATGCGCCCGAGACTGACGTTACTGCTGTAGTAGATGAGCTGGAACGGGCTATAGTCATCGCAGGCTCCGGGCATGAATCCGGGGCGAGCGAGAATCCTGACACGGAAGTAGTTCTTACCGAGGAGAAGATGGCCAGGCTGGCCTTCAACCAGGAGTCGGGGCGTTCCGTCTTCGAGGTTTTGGTCTCCTTCGACCCGTCCGGGGACTGGTCGGCGGTCCGTTGCTTCCAGGCCCTGGAGATGTCTGCCGACTTTGGAGAGGTCCTGGGGGCCAAGCCCACCCATGACGATATAGCAGCGGAGCGGGTCGGGCATGAAATAAGGATAGTTCTGGCCACCGCACATTCGGAAGATGACTTGAGGACAGGCTACCAGGGACTTGACGATTTGGAGACAGTGGAAATAGGTCCCTTCACCTCGCAGAAGGCCCTCCATCCGGCGGTAGCGCCCGCGCCGTTGGACCGTTCCGAAGCAGCGCCTACAGAAGCAGCCCCTGCCGTTGTCGGTGCAGCCAGGCAAGCGGGTCGAGCCAACCAGTCGCAAACGGTGCGAATCGATGTGGAGCGGCTGGACCACATGATGAACATGATCGGCGAACTGATAATAGACCGGACCAGAATCGTGCAGATCAGCAAGGGGCTGGACTCGCAGTACGCTGACGATGAGCTTGTGCAATCGCTCAACAAGACGTCGGAGCACATCGGGAGAGTGGTGGACGAGCTTCAGCAGAGCACGATGCAAGTGCGCATGCAGCCCATAGGCACCGTCTTTAACGGCTTTCCCCGTATGCTTCGAGACCTGGCGCAAAAGGTCAATAAGAAGATCAAATTTATAGTGGATGGACAGGATACTGAGATCGACCGCACGGTGATTGACCGCATACGCGACCCGCTGGTCCATCTGCTTAGGAACTCGTTGGATCATGGCATCGAGACCCCTGAGGAACGTGTGGCTCTCGGCAAACCTGAAGAGGGGAACATCTGGTTGTCCGCATACCACGAGCAAGGTCACATAGTGATCCAAGTGAGGGACGACGGCAGGGGTATAGACAGAGAAAAGATCAAGAGCTCCGTTGTCAGCAAGGGCCTCATGTCCGCGGAGGCGGCCTCCCGCTTGAATGACGCCGAAGCCCTGGACCTGATATTCCTGCCAGGCTCATCTACCGCTGAAAAAACCACCGACATATCTGGACGCGGCGTCGGCATGGACATTGTTAAGTCCAATATAAGCGCCATTCACGGTTTCATGACGGTGGATACGGAGATGGGAAAAGGGACTACTCTGACGCTCAGTCTGCCGCTGACTTTGGCGACGCTGCAGGCCATGCTGGTTTCGGTGAAGGGCACCTTTTACGCGGTGCCTTTGGTTTACGTTTTGGAAGCTGTGATGAGAAAAAAGTCCGAAATCAGCACGTTCGACGGCGACAAAGAGATTATTCGGCTTCGTGGCGATGTCGTCCCACTGCTTCGCCTTGGCTCCGTCATGGGCCTGGATCCGGAGGATTCAGATGACCAGCCACGGACGCGGATGAAGGCAGCGGAAACCGGCGAAGACGAGCAGATCTGGGTCGTCATCGTGAGGTTTGGTGATAAACTGGTCGGCCTGGCCGTGGACCAGCTTACGGAGCTTCAGGAAATCGTTGTCAAATCCCTTGGCGGCTACATAGGCGACGTCAAAGGCATTGCAGGCGCCAGTGTTCTGGGTGACGGGCGAATCGTGCTTATCCTGGACATAATGACGCTAATGAACGTCGCGCTCCAGCGAAGTCAGACGCCGGCGGCGGTGGGATAGGTTGGCCCAATCCGGAATACGTCCCGGCAAAAAAGAGGGAAGGAACAAATATGACCAATACACAGAAGTCAACGGTAGACGAATCAGGAATTAAGACCTGGACCGAAATCATCACCACAGGCGTCACCAACGCCATATCCGGGCTCAGCGGCATGATGGGCCAGGAGGTGGTATTGACCTCGATGAATGCCCGGCAGATTGCCGTGAAGGATGCCGCCAACCTGGTAGGCGGTGCGGAGGTCACGACTGCCGCCATTTACCTGAGTATCTCGGGGGCGGCCAGCGGTCACATGCTGATCATTTACCATCCCCAAACAGCCTTCGAGCTGATAGATATGCTCCTGGAACAGCCTCAGGGCACGACACAAGAACTGGGCGAGATGGAGGAGTCCGTACTCGGGGAGATTGGAAACGTATTCGGCTCGTTCTTCTTGAACGCCCTGGCTGATGCGACGGACCTGGATCTCAGGGTCTCCCCGCCCACGGTCATGTTGGACATGGCTGGAGCAATTCTCGACGCGGTTCTGGCAGAAGTAATGCTGGAAATGGACGAGGCCCTGGTTCTGGAAACGGTTTTCGGGACCCGCGACAGACAGATAAACGGCTCATTTCTCTGCTTGCCGAGTTTGGGACTTCAGTCAGCGCTGGCCGAGCGCTGGGGCAAAAAATGACAACTACCGAGCTGGAAATGATCGTTGTCGGTTTGGGTGAGATGCAGGTGTCGAATAATCC
>JACZVF010000057.1 GCA_022572805.1 Chloroflexota bacterium | reverse complement strand
CCCTTCATTGAGCACGTGGGGAGCACGGGAGGCTTATCTTTGCCCTCCAATCCTGCTATATTTACTAACCGCGCGGCTACGCACGTCCTACTGTAATCACTGTCCGTGGCTGCGCTTGAGAGGGATAAATGACGCTGAGATTAGACCCCGAGATTGCCGAACTGCGCTCACGTATTCGCCACTCGGCGGCACACGTGATGGCAGACGTTGTAACCAAAATGTACCCAGATGCGAAACTGGCCATCGGGCCGCCCACCGACGACGGCTTCTACTATGACTTCATGGTCGCCGAGCCTTTCAAGGAAGAAGACCTCGAGGCCATCGAGGCAAAGATGCGCGAGGTCATTAAAAGGGACCACGCCTTCGAGTATGCCGAGTACGCCAGGGAGGAGATGCTTGAGAAGAACGCCAACGAGCCTCTGAAGCTGGAGATAATCAACCAGATTCCGGCAGACGAGACAATCTCCACCTACACCCACGGCGACTTCGAGGACCTTTGCGTAGGCCCGCACGTGGAGTCCACCGGCAAGATACCGGCATTCAAGCTGCTTAGCGTGGCCGGAGCATACTGGCGCGGCGACGAGAAGCGCCCCATGCTTCAGCGGATCTACGGCACCGCGTTCGAGACCGAGAAAGCCCTGGATGAGCACCTGGAGCGTTTGGAGGAGGCCCGGCGTCGCGACCACCGCGTCCTTGGCCGCGATCTGGACCTGTATTCCATACACGACGAGATTGGCCCGGGCCTGATTATCTGGCATCCCAAGGGCGCGAGGATTCGCGGCATCGTGGAGGACTTCTGGAAGCAGGAGCACTACAAGGCCGGCTACGATCTGGTTTACACGCCCCACATCGGCCGGTCCACGCTGTGGGAAACAAGCGGACACCTGGACTTTTACAAGGACAATATGTACGCCCCCATGGACATGGACGGTCAGGACTACTACCTGAGGCCGATGAACTGTCCCTTCCACATCATGTACTACAAGACGGCCATGCGCAGCTACCGAGACCTGCCCATGCGGATAGGCGAGCTGGGCTCGGTCTACCGCTACGAGCGAGGCGGCGTGCTGCACGGCCTGCTGCGTGTTAGGGGCATGACCCAGGACGACGCTCACATCTTCTGCCGGCCGGACCAGCTGGTGGACGAGGTCAACGGTGTGCTGGACCTGGATTTCAAGCTGCTGGAGGCCTTTGGCTTCAAGGACCTGGAGGTCACGCTGTCCACCATGCCGGAGAAGGCCGTGGGCGATCCGGCAAGGTGGGAATTCGCCACCGATTCTCTGCGGCAGACGTTGGAGGGCCGTGGTATCCCGTACGAGGTCGACGAGGGCGGCGGGGCCTTCTACGGCCCCAAGATAGATGTGCACATTAGGGATGCTATAGGTAGGCTTTGGCAGTGCACCACGGTGCAGTTCGACTTCAACCTGCCGGAGCGGTTTGGCATAACCTACATAGGAGACGATGGCCAGGAGCACCAGCCGTACATGGTGCACAGGGCATTGTTGGGCTCGTTGGAGCGGTTCATGGGTGTGCTTATCGAGCATTTCGGCGGCGCGTTCCCGACGTGGTTGGCTCCGGTTCAGGCGACGGTAATACCAATCGCCGACCGGCATATCGAGTATGCGAACAAGGTGAAGACTCAGCTCACCGAGGCTGGCCTCAGGGTGGAGGTGGACGCCCGGAACGAGCGCATGAATGCAAAGATACGGCAGGCCCAGGTGCAGAAGGTGCCGTACATGCTGGTGGTGGGCGACCGTGAGGCCGAGGCAAACGCCGTTGCCGTTCGATTGCGCTCCGGGGAGGACTTGGGCGCCGTGCCTGTGGGCGACATTCAGGCCCGCTTGCTGGACGAGGTAGCGACAAAGGCTCTGGAGTAGGAAATCGCAGTCCGATATCGCCATGGGAGCCGTGTGCCGCGTCAAGGACCAATGAACAGGCGGCACGAATTCCTCTTCAAGTCAGAGCGGTAACTTGGCATAATCCCGTATTCGCTGCCACCGCAATGCGGGATTATGCCTATTGCCTAGCCGACGGCGTTATGCTATATTCGTTTCTGCCGGATCAGGATCTGGCCAATACCTGTTGGAAGCGAGGTACAATATTCCTCCGAGAGATCACCGAATCAACGAGCGCATACGGGTGCCTGAAGTCCGCATGGTGGACGAAGACGGAGAGCAGCTTGGTGTAATGTCCATCCAGGACGCCATGAAGTTGGCCGATGAAAAGGGACTGGACCTGGTGGAGGTCGCGCCGCAGGCCATTCCTCCCGTCTGTCGCGTTATGGATTATGGCAAGTTCAAGTACGAGGCGACTCGGAAGGAACGTGAGGCCCGCAAGGCGAGAAAGACGAAGCCGACCCAAGACCTTCGCGAGGTCCGCATGAAGACTCGCATAGGCAAACACGATCTGGACTCCAAAACACGCCTGGTGAAACGGCTATTGGACCGGGGGGCCAAGGTCAAGGTATCGGTCATGTTCAGGGGGCGAGAGATAGACCATCCTGAGTTGGGGATGGGACTTCTGCGAAATGTTGCCGATGTACTGGTGGACGATGCACTGTTGGAGCGTCCGCCAACGTTCGAAGGGCGGTTCCTGGCCATGACGTTGGCACCCAACCCCCAACGAGAAAAATTGGCCGAAGCCAACAAGGCTGCTAAACCCGCCGCCGAACCCGCAAAGGAAAAGAAACCTGAGAAGGAGCTAAAAGTTGCCGAAGCTTAAGACCCACAAGGGGGCAAGGGCTCGGTTTCGTATCACAGGAACCGGCAAGCTAGTCCGTATGAAGGGCCATCGCAGTCATCTTCGCCGCAAGAAGCCGTCAAGGGTAAAACGACTGTACTCCGGAAAGCTGGAAGTAAGCCCGGCCGATGTGCCGCGCATCAGGAAATTATTGCCTAACGGCGTGCCGTAATAAATACTGCGATAGCCCGCCGGAAAAGATATAATTACAAGCCAGGCACTTAAGTGCCTGGTTTGTATGTCCGGTATATCATTATTTGGTAGCGCCGGCTTAAGATTCGTTGGCGGTGCAGCTAGAACAGCCCCTACTAAAAATCGGGAGTGAAACGTGACCAGGATAAAAAGAGGCGTCACCAAGAGACGCCGGCACAAGAAAGTCCTCAGCATGACCAAGGGACACCAGGGCGTGCGGCACACGTTGTACCGCAGGGCCCATGAGTCCCTGATACATGCGCTGCAGTACTCTTACGCTCACCGCAAGGAGAAGAAGGGCGACATGCGGCGGCTGTGGAACATTCGCATCAACGCGGGGGCCCACGCCAATGGCACTACCTACAGCAAGATGATCCACGGGCTGAAGCTGGCCGGCGCGGATGTTAACCGCAAGATGTTGGCCGATCTGGCCATTCGCGACCCGGAGGCATTCGGCAAAATAGCCGAGGTTGCCAAGGCCCAGTTGGAGACGGCTGCGGCTTAACCGGGCCGGTTCATTTCAAGCAAACAATAGCTCAGCGTGGAGGACGATATTCGCCTGGAACTGGACTTCGTGGCGCCGTTTTTGGTTGCCGGCCAGTAACGCAGACGTTTCCTGGACATTACCGGGAGCTGCGGGCCGGACACACAGCTAACCCCAGGGCCGGCTTTCGGGATCTAGTTCAAGGACGCCGCCCGTTCTCCATCCACAGAGAAGGTCAGGTGGCGCAGGGCCAGAGGGCACAGGCAGCTTACACGGCCAACGCCCCCGTTAGTGAATTCCACTCCTGCCTCCAGGGCCGAATTCAACGCCGTCACTGCCGTTCGACAGATGGGCCGAGACAAGGTCCCGTCGGGCTCCACGGTGATGCGGTCGCCTTCCTTGAATCCTCTGGGGCATATGCCGACCGCAGCTGTGATTTCAATCGACCGCGACGTGCCTTGCGCGGACAGGGATGGCATAAGCTCCAGCGCCGGCCAGGACTGCATGAGGCGCATGCTCTCCGCCGTTACCATGGCTGCAGACTGCGGCAAAGCCAGTGACGTGGATGTTGAGGCCCTGGCGTCGAGGAGGTTCATCACCGACCACCATATGGCCATCAGGTAAACGCCGGCCATCACCGCAAGGCTCTCTATTGGTATGGCTCCGCCTGATAGCAGCCAGGCCCCTCCTGCCATCACTGGCAGGCCGAGAACAGCCGCAGCCGTTAAGGCAAGGTTCGTTCTGCTGTGTACGCTCCTAAAGTCCCGCATCACTCCTCCCCTCTCCCCGTCACCCCATTAAGAGTTATTCATTCCGCGGAGGTGCGCTGCTCCCAAGCCTGCTCAAGCCTGAAGTCTAATTCAGTAATACTTTATGGCATCGCGGTAACAGGTTGAGGTAGAAGGCATGAAGAAACCGTGAGGATTTGGGACAAGAAGACAAGCGCCGTTAGGGAGTGGAGTAGCGTTCGCTATTGACCCTACCCCTGATTAGACAACGCTTGCACGTCGCGCACCAGGCCAGCTACATCGAATGGATGCGTTATGATCACGCGCATCTTCCCCTCCCGGTCGATTAGGTATATCGGGGCGGAGTGTATTATCAGGTAGCTCTCCTGCACAAGCGCATCAATGCCTGCTTTAGGGGCTTTTGGCCGGGGCGTTAAGTCGTGGGCGGCGGCTGTATCGGATTCGGCGCTGGGCCTTAAAGAGGTGGGGTCCAGGTAGTAGGCCTTCCACGTGGGCGCCAGCTCTCGTTCGGTCCCCACGAGGTAGGACCAACGGTCGGTCATCTTCCAACGCTCTGAGTAGTCCATGGCGGCGGCCACGGTGTCACGTGCAGGATCCAAACTGACAGCCACAATTGCGATGTCGTTTGTCGTCTCGCCGAGGGAGTCGTATGCCTCGCGCAACTGGTTTGTTGTGATGGGGCATACGTCTGGGCAGTTGGTGTACAGGAACGTAAGCAGAACGACTTTGCCTTGGAAGTCGGACAAGGACGTGAGGTTGCCGAACTGGTCGCGCAGTGTGAAGGGAGGGGCGGCGGCATTGGCAGTGAGGGTAGTGCCGTAAAAGTCGTCGGAGGAGTCACCGGTTACGGGCGAGCACGCGATGGCCACAGTCATTAAAAGCAGCACAGCCGCCGCAGTCAGGAATTTCGCATGGTTCGTCGCTGTCCCGGTCCTCCGCATCCCTGTGTCCTCCACCTGCGACTATTGAGTCGCCGTGACTTACTTCACGGCCGAAATCGACGCCGAAAGTTCTGGTTGTTTACTGAGGCTCACCGACAGCCCGCTCCAGGAGGTAAGCTATCATCGGGACGCCCACTACAAAGGCCGAGCCCAGCACGATAACGCCGATCTCATTTTGCATCGCGTTTTCCATAACCATGAATAAAATGCCTAGGCCGCCGGCAAACACGATGATGACGACGATGGCCAGGATGGGTATTAGCATTGCCAGCAGCATACGCTGTGTCATCTGTAACCGTCCTCCAATGTAGGCCCGTCTAACCCATGGTCGGAACCGTAATGTTCCTCCGCATCGGCCTTTCGCAGGGCCTCCTCACTGTTATACCACTTGAAAAATATGTAAATTATTATCGACAGGAACAGCACGCCGCCGCCGATCTTCATTATCATGGCGCCGATCTGCTGGTCCGCAAGGGGGGAGATCCCCCATACCCGTGGGGCGTTGATGTAAAAGTCGTAAATAGGGTGTCGCGCGAAGGTAATCATGCCGAATACGATTATTTGCGCCACCGACATGGCGAACAGGTAGCCCATCTGTAACGGATAATTCAGGCGCGGTAGCTCCGGCATCATGCTTGTAATGGGCCACCACACCAGCACCGCCGTTGAAATCATCAGCGCGTGTTCGAACGCGTGCATCCACTCAATAGTTAACGATGTGTCGTATAGGGCAGGGAAGTGCCAGAGAGCAAAGACCATATTGAACGCCGCAAACGTGACCAGCGGATTAGTTGCAATTCGGGCCGTCCGAAAGGCCCAGTTCGGCCGTAGCAGAGGGCGTAAGAGCCAGTCGGGCGTGCCGAGGATTAGCAGGGGAGGCGCCACCAATGTCAGCAGGACGTGCTGCAACATGTGCATGCTGAACAGGAAATTCTCGGCCAACACGTGAATCGGCGACGTTAGCGCGACGAATATAACCACGACGCCCGCCGTGAATGTCGCTATCTGCCGGGGTTCGATACTGTCGGACAGTCCGTAGCGCTTACGTAGAGGGCCGACACCCAATAGGTAAAGCCCCTGGAGCAAGGCGATGCCCAGCAAGGAACCTGCATGTCCCTCCCACTGGAACCACAGCGAACCCGCCAGCTCACTCACCCGTATCTCCTAGCCAACCAATGATGTCCGCCGGCACTACGCGAAAAACCTGAACAGGGTCATCAGGGCGAACAATATACCAGCCGCCGTAACCAGCCCCGCGACAAACAGCGTAGAGAATATGCGGCTGTCAAACTTCAGATGCATGTAATACATCATTACAAGGATAAACTTCGCCCCTGACAACAGCGCCAGGATCGGGATGATGCCGTGGCCCACGAACTCAAGGTAAAAAACCGCGATCTCGACAGCCGTGATAATGGCCAGCGTAATCGCCACCTTGAAGTACGTGCCTGGTGAAGGGTGCTCCGAGTGCGCGATGTTTTGCTGGATTACCTGGGACTCCTGAGTCATGCGATTCTCCGTTTGTTGATGGGGCTCGGACGATTCCAGTCCGCGGCGTCAGGCAAATTTGCTAAAAGCCTGGGAATACCCCGAATAGGTAAACCACGGTGAAAATAATAATCCAGACGATGTCCACGAAATGCCAGTACAACGCCGCCAGGTCGAAATCCAGGTCCCTCTCCGGTGTGACCATGCCCTTTTTAAAGGACAGGAAGTACAGGGATAGCAGCCAGATCACCCCAATGGTAACGTGAGCGCCGTGGAAGCCTGTCAGGGTGAAAAAGGTGGTCCCGAAGAGGTTCGTCCTTGGCGTCAGCCCTACCTGCTTTTCTACCTCATGTTGGCCCGGCTGGCAGTCGGCGGCGACGGTACGCTCCAGGGCCGTCAACTCCTCTAACGGAACGGTGCAGTCAACGACAACCTCGTGGTTGACAAACGCATGGAACTCGAATACCTGGAATGCCAGGAACGTCATGCCCATGATGGCCGTGGAAGCCAGCCAGATACGGAACGTCTTCATGCGGTTGCGCCGCAAGGCCGCGTAGGCCATGACCATGCTCATGCTGCTCATTAGTAGCACGAAGGTGCTGACCGACGTCGTTGGTATGCTGAAGACGTCTATCGGCAGGGGGCCGCTGAGGCTCCGGCCTTTGTACACCAGGTACGTAGCTATCAAGGAACCGAAGAACATGCAGTCCGACCCCAGGAAGGTCCACATCAGTATCTTCCTGTGGTTTAGGCCTGTAGTTGTTGCCTCATGTTCTACATGCTGCGCAGTTGCTTGTGCCACGTGTCAGCCTCCGTCCGTGGGCCGCTTATTCATTCTCTGCTGGGTCGTTTACGGGTTCGAAAGACCAGGCATACACGCCAATCATTCCGATCAGCACCCCGGCCGCGGCTATACCGAAGTGGGCAACGTTGTAAATAAGGCCGTAGCCGCCGATAATTAGCCCAATGGACACGATAACCGGCCAGTAAGACGGCTGTGGCATATGTATGGAGTGCTCCTCCTCGCCTGAGCCGCCTCCCACCGGGACTCCGTGATGCACATGACCGCGCTTCTCGGCCCACCATGCATCCCTGTCGTATACGGTGGGTATCTCCACGAAGTTGTACTCGGGCGGTGGGGATGGGATGGACCACTCCAACGTCCTGGCGTCCCAGGGATCGTTCCCCGCGGCCTCGCCGTTTCTCCAGCTGGTCACGATGTTGTAGATGAAGATCATGAAAGAGACCCCGAGAAATAGCGCGCCCACCGAAGCCACGCCGTTCCACAGGTCCCAGCCCATGTTGCTGTCATACGTATAAATTCTTCGCGGCATGCCGTCCAGGCCCAGGAAGTGCATTGGGAAGAAGGTCAAGTTCATTCCTAGGAACATGACCCAAAAATTGAGTTTGCCGATGGCCTCGTTGTACATGCGTCCGGTGAACTTGGGGAACCAGTAGTAGATGCCGCCGATGATGGCCACGATTGACCCACCAAACAGCACGTAGTGAAGGTGCGCCACGATGAAGTAGGTGTCCTGTTGCTGGGCATCCGATGATGCCATGGCATGCATCACGCCGCTGACGCCACCAATGGTGAACAAGGCTATGAAACCAAGGGCGAACAGCAGAGGAGCTCTAAATTCCAGGGACCCGCCCCAGATCGTGCCCAACCAGTTAAATATCTTTACGCCGGTCGGCACCGCAATGGTCAGGGTCGTCAGTACGAACACAGTGGTTGGTATGGGACCCAGGCCCACCGTGAACATGTGATGGCTCCATACCATCCAGCCCATGAACGCGATAATAGCGCCTGCCAGCACAATTGCCGGGTACCCAAACAGCGGCTTCTTTGAGAAGGTCGGTAATATCTCGGATACCATGCCCATGGCCGGAAGAATTAGGATGTACACCTCGGGGTGACCGAATACCCAGAACAGGTGCTGCCAAAGAACGGGGTCGCCGCCGGTGGCCACGTTGAAGAAGTTCATGCCGAACGTGCGGTCAAGGTAGAGCTCGATCAGCGCCACTGTTATGACCGGGAACGCCAGCACCAGAAGAATGGACGTGAGAAGGGTCATCCACGTGAACAGCGGCATTCGCATCAGGGACATGCCGGGCGCCCTCATGTTGATTATCGTGACGATGAAGTTGAAGGCTGCGGCCATAGAGGCTATACCCAGCAACTGTAGCGCGACGATCCAGAAATCGATGCCGTTGCCCGGGTTCTGCGCCGCGCTGGTCAGAGGTGCGTAACCGAACCAGCCTGCGTTGGTGGCGCCCCCCAGGAACCAGCTGGAGTTCAGCAGAATGGCCCCGCCCAGGAACGTCCAGTAGCTGAAGGCGTTAAGCCTGGGGAAGGCAACGTCGCGGGCGCCTATCTGCAGCGGCATCACGAAGTTGAAGAAGGCCGCGCTCAACGGCATCACTGCCAGGAAGATCATGGTCGTCCCGTGCATTGTGAAAAGCTGGTTGTACACCTCGGGACTTATGATGTCCTGTTCGGCGCTGGTCAGCTGCAAACGCATCAGCCCGGCCTCGATGCCCCCTATTATGAACAGGACGAAGGCGGTAACACCGTAGAGGATTCCGATCCTCTTATGGTCTATAGTGGTAATCCAAGACCACACCCCTGTTGGGTAGGTGGGTCTAGGGATCGCCAGCGGAATTGTGGTCATTCCTTCCTCCGTTGTGTTCCTTGGGACGTTATTTGAGTGCTACCTGCAACCGCTTATTTTAGGTCCGTTGCTACTTCAGAGTCATCAGATACGCGACAAGGGCGTCAACTTCGCTCTCTTCCAGCCTGCTGTCGGGGTCTGTGTACACTTTGGCTTGTCGCCCCATAATGTTGCCGGGCTTTACATCATCCGGATCGGTCAGCCAGGTCTTCAGGTTCTGTTGAATCATGGCGTCGTTAACCGTAAGAACGCCTTCTTCCCTGTTGGGCAAAAGTCCCACCAGGTCAAGTCGGCTGGCGACGTGAGACAGGTTGGGGCCAACGCGGCCGGGAAGCCGCCTGCCGCCATCGGCCAGATTCATGATGCTGTTCGTCGCGTGGCAGCCCTGGCAGCCCGCCTTTCGGAAAAGCTCTTTGCCCTGAATGGCTAAAACGTCCACCGGTTCAGGCGCCGGCATGGCCTGTGCCAGAAGCCAGGCATTAAAGTTTTCTCTGGACTCGACGATGACCTTGAACCGCATGTTGGCATGCGAGACGCCGCAAAACTCCGCACACTGACCGTAGAACTCCCCCTCGAAATCACCCTGCAGCCACATGCTATTGTCGTTGTTGGGGACCATGTCCACCTTGCCGCCTAGCTTAGGAATCCAAAAGCTGTGGATCACATCCACCGACCGCAGACGGATATTCAGCGGCTCGCCGAGGGGCATGTGCAGCTCGTTGGCGAACACTACCTGCTGATTCGGGTCGTTGGGGTTAGAGTACCGGAACTCAAACCACCACTGGTGACCTATGGCATCCACCTCCAGGCCTCCACGCTCCGGCGGCACCGGGGAGTTGGCCATGAAAAAGATGCCTTGTATCGTGGGCACAGCGGTGAATGCCAGGATAATGGCCGGTACTATGGTCCAGGCAATCTCAAGTCTGTTGTGGCCGTGTATCTGGACGGGGTCGCCATCACCGGGACGCCTTCGGAATTTGATGACAGCATAAATTATGGCGCCCTCGACGGCGACGAACACCACTGCGCCTACCCAGAAAATCACGTTGAATACAAATAGCTGGCTATCAGCGACGGGGCCTCGGGCGTCGAATGTGGACTGGAAATGAGAGGGGGTGCAGCCAAGCATCAAGGCAAAAATGACGCCGATGACAGCAACGCCGGCAATCCGACGGGAGCGGTGGTTCAGGATAACCATGTCTTAGGTGTATTCCTCCCTGACGTCCGGTAGCTGGAATAACCGGGCCGCGCAACAGCATAAGAATCTACCAGAGCAGTTATTCGATAGTCAAGGCTCTGGATGGCGCGAACAGCGCATAAATCATGTTTTTACCAGGCTGTCGACAATGATGCCCGTGAACATAATAGCCAGATAAAGCAACGAGTACAGGTATAGCCCCTTTGCACCCTCGATGTCTGGGTTTTTCATGAGCCGCAACCCATAATAAATGAAAAGCCCGCCTGCAACCGCGGATGTTGCCAGGTATATTAGGCCCACCGCGCCTGTAGCGTAGAACATTGACGTCAGGGCCAATAAGAGGACCGTATACAACAAAATGGACTTCTTGGTCTCCCTGATCCCCACCACTACAGGAAGCATAGGGATCTTGGCTCTGGCGTAGTCGTCCTTAAGCATCAACGCCAGCGCCCAAAAATGGGGCGGCGTCCAGAAGAACACGATGGCAAACAGGTATATGGCCGGCAGACCAATTGCGCCGGTGATTGCGGTCCACCCGACCATGGGCGGTATCGCTCCCGCTGCGCCGCCAATTACAATGTTTTGAGTAGATGTCCTTTTTAACGCCTTGGTGTAGACCAGTACGTAAAATAGAGTTGCGCCTAAGGTCAGCGCCGCGCTCAGTACGTTCACAAGGCTTGCCAGCAAGAGGAATGCGACCGCGTTCAACACGACACCGAAGATCACCGCGTGGTGAGGCGGGATGATGCCCAACACTACTGGCCTTGTCCGAGTGCGCCGCATGGCCTTGTCTATGTCTCTATCCATGCTCTGGTTCAGCGCGTTGGCGCCGGCGGATGCCAGCGTGCCCGCTATCAGCACCACCAGTGTAATCGTGAGGTCGGGAACGCCTCGGGAGGCCAGAAACAGGCCGCCCAGCGCGGTAAACAGCAGCATCATGATTATCCGGGGTTTCGTCAGCGTGACGTACGCCCGGATGACTGTCTGCGTGTCCGCAGCCTGAGAAATAATCACGAGGTGACACCCTCCACGGGGGATGTTGAGGAGATTGAAGGCGCACGCTGATTCGCTTCAGACCATGCTGGGACGATCACCTGGGCAGTCATGAATACGAGCGACATCCAAACCAGCGTGGCCAGGCTCAGGTGCGTGGCCTTCATGTCGGCGCTAAATCCAGACCAAACAGTGGCCGCTCCGGCCAGAATCTGCAGCATGAAAAGCCCTGCCAACCCCATTCCCGTTACCCCCAATGCAAACGACGCGCCCCGTCGCTTCCATGCCATGGCGGCTGCGCCTGCAGTCATAAGACCGACAATTGCCGCGAAGTACCTGTGCCCCATATGGACTGCGAATACGCCCCCTTCGGGCAGGAGGCTGCCCCGGCACAGGGGCCATGTTGCACATGCGGAGCCGGCGCCGTAGCCGACCATAAAAGAACCGGACAGAATCAGCAACAGCACCGCCGCCAGCGTAACATAAAGGTGCCGGCGAAACCCGTCCGTAATCTGGTTCATTTCCTGATTGCCTTTAAGTGCGACATCCAGATTGCCGGACCGCCAACCGGCCACAGTCGCAACGACCATGCAGGCCACCACGCCCTCGGCGATTGCCAGGTGAATTAAACGAATCCACCAGTTCAATTCGGTCAGCACAGTGGCGCCTCCCAGTGCGGCCGCGATGACCACGAGGCCCATGCCAATGGCGCTGGCCCACAGCGCCCATCTGTTGTTGCGCAGGAATACCCACGCCAGTATCAGCGTCGCCAACACCAATATGCTAAGGGCGGAAGCGGAAAGTCTGTGGGAGTATTCTACAAGGGCGGCAAATTCCAGTGGTGGGATAATCTGTCCATGGCATAGCGGCCAGTCAGGGCAACCCAGTCCGGACCCGGTTACGCGGACTACACCGCCTAAAGTGATCTGAGCGAGGGCGGCCATAGACGAAGCAAGCGCCAAATAACGGAAGGCAATCAGGGACTTGTGACCCGGCGCGCGGCTCTGCAGCACTGGTGAACTTTCGCCTTACTTGGGCGTCCCTCCATATGCCGTAAAGGGACTCCCCAGAGCTTCTAATCGTCAGATAAAAAAGTATGTGCAACTTTTCACGAGGAAGGATATCATAGGCCCAGAATGGCGTCAATGAACTGTCCGTGCCTTCCGAATCTTCTTGACGGAGTTGCAATCCCGTCGCTACAATAATATGTCGTTCCGTGGTGTTTTGCATCACGTCGATTGCTGCGCTTACATGGCCCGCTAGCTCAATTGGCAGAGCAACTGACTCTTAATCAGTAGGTTCCCGGTTCAAGTCCGGGGCGGGTCACTCCCCTTTAGCGCATTATAAAGAGGCTCCTGGGTTTTCCAGGAGCCTCTAGCTTTGTTCATGATGCTCGTTTTGCCGACATTTTGCCGACATTTATTCTGACATGGCTTTTGCATAGGCGTTCGCTGCCTCCTTATCTAGGCCTGGTGATACGTGAGCATAGACAGCCATCGTCAAAGCTGGCGAGCTATGGCCTAGCCTGTTCTGAACTGTTTTGATGTGGACTCCAGCCTCAATCAATGCAGTTGCGTGGTGGTGGCGTAGGTCATGGAGCTTGTATTGAACACCCAAGGCTTTGCACAACCGCTTCCATGCTTTGGTGAGAAGATCGGGGTCAAGTAGCCTGCCTCTAGGCGACGGGAATACGAATCCGTTGTCTTCGTAGGCGGAGCCTAGCTTTAGTCTATGCTCCGCTTGCGCCGCGAAATGCTTTCGTAGAACCCCTATGGTGGTCGGGTCTAACGTAAGCATACGTCGAGAGGTATTCGATTTCACTTCAGTCAGTGTGAGTTTGCGATCTACTCGTCCGTTGGCAAATACTACGCTGAGGTAACCTCTATCCAAATCAACGTATTTCCACTGAAGCACTGCGACTTCACCGCG
>JACZVF010000274.1 GCA_022572805.1 Chloroflexota bacterium | reverse complement strand
CCTTCCCACGGCGATGCCGCCCAGGCAATATGCAGGGCGGATTCCAGATATGAGAGACGCATTGACCTTACCCCCATACCCTCTCTCCGAGTTCGGAGAGGGGGCGCACAGGCAGACCTCGTGCACCAAAGGACGCGGGGGTGAGGTCAAACGCCGGGCGGACCTGCTAGATTCGACACAACTGAACGCGCCACGTCATTCCCAGTAATTAGCGCCCAATGCCCGAGACGAATATCAACCGGAGGACCAGATGCCCGACAGCGAGATATGCTTCATGTCAGCAACGGAGATGGCCCAGGGGATTAAATCCAAAAAATTCTCTGCAAGCGAGGTCATGGAGGCCCACCTCACGCAGATTGAACGCGTCAACCCCGGCGTGAATGCCATCGTGACGCTTATAGCCGACCAGGCAATGAACGGGGCGAAGCAGGCGGACGACGCGCTGGCCAGGGGAGATGAGCTCGGCCCACTCCACGGCCTGCCGGTGGTCCACAAGGACCTCCTTCCCACGAAGGGAGTGCGCACTACCTACGGCTCGCCCATCTACAAGGACTACATTCCCGACCACGACGCTTTAATCGTGGAGCGCCTGAAGAAGGCCGGGGCGATATCCGTTGGCAAATCGAACACGCCGGAGTTCGGCGCGGGCTCCCAGACGTTCAACGAGGTCTTCGGCCGCACGCTGAATCCGTACGACCTGACCAAGACGTGCGGGGGCAGCAGCGGAGGCGCGGCGGTCTCCCTGGCGTGCGGCATGGTGCCCCTCGCCGACGGCAGCGATATGGGCGGCTCCCTGCGTAATCCGGCGAATTTCTGCAACATCGTCGGCTTTCGTCCGTCACTGGGAAGGGTGCCCACGTGGCCCAATAACTCGCCCTGGTCGTACCTTTCGGTGCAGGGTCCCATGGCGCGAACGGTGCAGGACGCGGCGCTCATGCTGAGCGCCATCGCCGGACCAGACCCCCGGTCGCCCGCAGCCAATACCCAGCCCGGCGATATTTTCAGAGATACCTTGGAACGCGACTTCCCAGGCACACGGATTGCGTGGAGCATGGACATGGGTGGACTACCCTTCGATCCAAGGGTGACGTCCACCATCGAGAAGCAGCGCGGCGTGTTCGAGGCGCTGGGCTGCAAGATCGACGAAGCGGCGCCGGACTTCACCGGTGCGAACGAGGCCTTCATGGTCAACCGGGGCGTGGGCTTCGCAACCAGCCGCTACAGCCTGCTACAGGAGCACCGCGACCAGCTCAAGGACACGGTTATCTGGAACGTGGAGGAGGGCCTGAAGCTCACGGCCCTGGAGATCGGCAACGCGGAGACCAAACGCGCGGAGGTCTTCCACAACGTGCGGCGGTTCATGGAGACTCACGAGTTCATGGTCTTCCCGGTGAGCCAGCACCCGCCCTTCGACGTTACGCAGCCGTACGTAACAGAGGTCAACGGCGTAAAGATGGACACCTACATAGACTGGATGCGCTCGTGCTACTATGTCACCGTTACCGGCCACCCGGCCATCTCGGTGCCCTGCGGCTTCACGGAGGACGGCCTGCCCGTCGGCGTGCAGATCGTGGGCCGGCACCAGGACGACTTCGGCGTCCTCCAGCTTGCATTCGCCTTCCAGGAGGCCACCGGATTCTGGAAGCAGCGCCCAGGCGTTGTCGCCACGTAACTTGTTCCCAGGCCTGTGTTTCGACAAGCTCACCACGAACGTTTTTGACTCAGTATCCCATTCGTCCGGTCCGCCTTGGCGGATCGAAGGATTTGAAGGAAATGACACGTGGGCCAAACCTCAATCCAGTGGAGAATGCCTTATGACGGACATCCTATGCTACGCCGACAGCTACCTGAAGGAGTTCGACGCCGTCGTTACCGACGCCACCGCGAAGGGCGTCGTGCTGGACCGGACGGCCTTCTACCCCGGAGGCGGAGGCCAGCCGGCGGACAGCGGCATTATCTCCGCTGGAGACGACGTTTTTGAGGTCAAGAAGCTGTCTCGCTCCGACGGCAAGCTGGTACACGAAATCGACGGCGATCTGCCGGCCGTTGGAACGAAAGTTCACGGCGTGATGGACTGGGAACGACGCTACCAGCTAATGCGTACCCACACGGCGCTGCACATCCTCTGCGGCGTGGTGTGGCGAGATTACGGCGCCAAGGTCACGGGCGGCAACATGCAGCCGGGTTCGGCCCGCATGGACTTCGAGCTTGAGAGCATGTCGTCGGACTTCGCCGAAAGAGTCGAGGAGCTGGTCAACGCGGAGGTTGAGGCCGCCCGCGACATCGTGGTGGGCAACGTTCCCAGGGAGGAAGCATTCCAAATTCCTGACCTTATTCGCACCAAGATAAATCTGCTGCCGGCTGGTATAAAAGAGGTGCGCACGGTGGACATCACGGGGCTGGACTTGCAGGCCGACGGCGGCACCCACGTGGGCAACACGACGGAAGTAGGCCGGATTCGCGTGGTGGGCCACGAAAGCAAGGGACGCATCAACAAGCGCCTGCGCATCGAGATTGATCTGTAAGACCACAGCCGATTATTGACGTTAGGGGGCCGGTAATCGTTGACCTCACGCAGCATCAGGAGCTAATCGTAAGCCAGCAGGTCGAGCTGCTGGAGGCGTTCACCGGGTTCGAGACCGCCAACCGCTACAACATCCTGACGGCGGATGGCCGGCACCTTCTGTACGCCTTCGAGGAATCCGGGGCCATCAGCCGCCAGCTCCTGGGGACCCACCGGCCCCTCAGCATCCATGTCGTGGAGGACGGCAGCCATAACGTTCTTACGGCACAGCGCAGCTTCTTCTGGTTCAGATCGCACATGCACGTGCGAGACGGCTCCGACAGGCCGTTAGGCTCCCTGCGGCGCCGCCTGACGTTCCTGGGCAGACGCTTTTCGCTGGAAGGACCTGACGGACGGCTGATCGCCGAGGTCCGAGGGCGCATGCTGAGGCCAAACACGTTCATGGTGCACGAGCCCGGCGGCGAGGAGGTGGCGCGGGTGACAAAGCAGTGGGGCGGCATCATGCGGGAGGCCTTTACGGACGCCGACACCTTCCGGGTGCAGTTTCACAAGGAGAGCCTGGACCAGCAATTCCGCATGCTGACGCTGGCAGCCGCCTTTGCCATCGACCTGGACTTCTTCGAGAGCAAGGGCAGGCGTTAGGCCGACTGCTACCGACGGCAATGGATTTCGTTTCCGTCAGAGAATCACAGCCGCGACTCCAATGCGGCGCAGATAGACGTCGCCGTTGCTTCCAGTCTTGTTTGTTGCCATACGCTGCCATGGGGTTCTCAGGCTACGTCTTGCTTCCCGGATTTGCCCCTAATAGCTGGTGTAATCCGTTTACAATCTGTCCAACTAACTTGCAGTATGTAAATTAACGCCTGCACGATAATTGCCTGTAACCGCGGGGCGGACTCAGATATTATCCGCTCTTTAATCACGCATGCGGCAAAAGGCCAATCATATTTCGGAGAAGTCCATGAACAGCATCTGGGACCAGTCGGTCGCCGGCCACAAGCACATGATACGCCAGTACATCATCGATGCCTTGCTGGACATGATATCCG
>JACZVF010000273.1 GCA_022572805.1 Chloroflexota bacterium | reverse complement strand
CGCCTGAGCCGTTCACGGCCCGACCCGCAGTGATATAATTCCGCCGTCCTATTGATACCTTCCCCTTCATGAATCGCTGCCCGTCGAGAGGGCTGTACCGAAAACCCGGAAAACCCAAATTAACCCCAACACACAACAAGGAGTCTCAATGGACAAGGCGTTGGCAGATGTAAAGATTCTGGACATGAGCAGAGTGCAGGCCGGGCCGTCCTGCGCACAGCTTCTGGGCTTTCTTGGCGCGGACGTCATCAAGGTCGAGGACACCGACGGCGGCGACCGCACCCGCTGGGACATGGCCCACCAGGAGGGCGTCGACAGCGTCTACTTCACCATCTTCAACAACAACAAACGCGCCATAACGCTGGACCTCAAGTCGGAAAAGGGCAAGGAGCTGTTTATGCGGCTGGTGCCCTGGGCGGACATCGTGCTGGAAAACTACTCCAAGGGCGTGATGGACAGGCTCGGCCTGGGCTTCCCGGCGCTGAAGGAGCGCAACCCCCGGGTGATACACGCCAGCATCAAGGGCTTCGGCGAGTACGGACCGTATAGCGATTACAAGAGCTTCGAGACCGCCGCGCAGGCCACCAGCGGCCTTATGGCCTCCAACGGCTACCCCGACGGGCCTCCGCTTTCCGTGTCCATAGGCGGCGGCGACTCCGGCACGGGGCTGCACATGGCCATCGGCATCCTGGCTGCGCTACGACAGCGGGACCAGACCGGCCAGGGCCAGCACGTCGAGGTAGCCATGCAGGACGGGCTGGTGAACCTGATGCGCATCCGCCTGATTCGCAGCCTGACCTCGGACGAGCCCAACGTGCGCCCTGGGCATCTGGGATGGAGCGGCATACCCAACGTGTTCAAGTGCGCCCCCGGCGGCTACGACGACTACGTTATGGTGCACATACGTGGGCAGGCCTGGGAAACGGCGCTGGCTCTGATCGGCCGTGAGGACCTGATAGGCGACGAGCGCTACGACACCGACGAGGCGCGCGCTGCTCACGCCGACGAGGTAACCGAAATCATGACGGGCTGGACCTCGCAACGCACAAAGTACGAGGCGTTTCACGCGCTGGCACCTGCCGGAATCTGGTGCGGCCCCGTCCTCAGCCCCGAAGAGGTCCTTACCAACGATCAGCTCATCGCCAGGGAGATGGTGGTCGAGGTGCATGACGAGGCCCGAGGCGACTACAAGATGATAGGCTGTCCCATCAAGATGGAGCACAGCCCGCCCGAGGTTACGCCTGCGCCGCGCTATAGCGAGCACACCGACGCCATCCTGTCCGAGATGCTGAACGTGTCCGACGAGGAAATTTCAGAGCTGAGGGCTGAAGGGGTGATTGTGTGAGGGGGTTAGGGCTCGACGATTACTCTCTCACCGTGATCCAGGGTGACCTTGAATCTGTCCACTATGCCCCTACCCACAATGAAATCACTCCCAAGAAATGTGACGGACGAGGCAGAAATAACCGGTATTCCAAGAATTTCGATATCGCCCAGGTACAGAGGTGCCGTCACTAGGCTTTCATCTGCCAATTGCCACTCTATGCGACCGTCGGGAAGACCGATCTCAGGAGACAGCAGGGATGAAGGTAACACAAGATTGCCGGTGAATCCGGTATCAATCAGGGCGGAGATTCGTTCATGCCAGCCTCGAATGGTGACGAGCACGTCCAGATAGGGATACCTATCGCTTATGACTGGCGCGAACTCAGCCATTCACCGAAAGCCTTCTCCCCAACCCGTTTGATCGCGAAATTCCCGCTACCAAAACGCTGCACGGCCTGCCGAAGGACCTCGTCAGAGTCCGCATCCACAATGAACTGCCCATCGGAGTTGATCGCGACGAATTCGCCTGCATGGTCTGTCTCAAGCGACCTGCCATACTTTTCGTAGAGCCGCCGGTCTTCTTGCTCTTTGCGCGCAAGCCACTGCATTACATCGGATGGGTACATCTTGATTTCTCTCATGCTTGATTGATTGCCGCTAATATTATTGTAGCAGCATGCTGCCAGACCTCTGCATTACCACCTCCCCTCCACCTCCACGGCCTCGCTTGGGCCGGGCCAGGGCGGCATGGTGGTGATGACGATACACAGCGGCTCGTCGCCGGTGTTGCGGAACTGGAAGTGGGTTCCGACCTCGATATTCAGTGACACACCGGACTCCACGTCGACAACGCTCTCCTGATCGCCGCGCCTGCGCCAGACCTCCCCGCGCCCGCCGACGACATACCAGACCTCCTCTACCGTGCGGTGCGTAACCGCCAGAGACGTGGCGCCGACCGGCAGCGTGCAGTGCACCATGCTGCCTCCCGCTACCCGCACAAGCTCCCGTATTTCCGAGCCGTCCGGGGCCAAAGCGGTGTATTCGCTTGGCAATGCCTTGGTATCCATACTAATTTCCTAAAGCATTCCGACGGATTCTGCGGGCCTGTCCTTCGACAGGCTCAGGACGAACGGTGTATTAGGCATGTGTGTTCCAACACCGGATACGCTCATTACCCAGGACTATTCGAAGCCGGTGAGGCGGAGCTGGCGGGGCTCGTCGGCCATCGGCTCCTGCATTCCGAAGCCCGAGACGCCCACGCCCACCAGCCGAAAGGTGCGCCCCGGCTGAAGCTCCGCCCGCAGCAAATCGCCCGCGGCATCCGCAAGGTCGTCGGAGGACTGCACGGGGTGGGCCACCGTCTTCTGTCGCGTGAACGTTGTAAAATCCGAAAGGCGCAGCTTCAGCTTGACGGTCCGGCCCCGCAGGCCACTCCGCTGTAGGCTGCCGGCCACGCGCTGGCTCAGACGGCTCACCGTCTCCAGCAGGGCGTCGGCCTCCCCGGTGTCTTTGGCAAAGGTGGTCTCGGCGCTAACCGACTTGGTCTCGCGCTCGACCTTGACCTCGCTGTCGTCCTGACCCAGCGCCAAACGACGCATGTGGGCGCCGTTGCTGCCGAACCGCTGCCGCATCCATTCCTCGGTGCGGCCCGCCACGTCGCCGATGGTATCGATGCCCTCTTTGTTCAATCGCTCCGCCGTCTTGGGGCCTACGCCCCACAGCTTCGCTACAGCCAATGGCGCCAGAAACTCGCGCTCGCGGCCCGGGGCTACTACCGTGAGGCCGTCCGGCTTGTCCATCTCCGAGGCGATCTTGGCCACCGACTTGCTGCACGCGACACCCACGGAGATAGTCAGGCCAAGCTCGGCCTTGACGCGCCGTTTCAGGTCTGCAGCGATAGACTGCGGCGACGACGATTCGGTGACGCTGTTGGTGACATCGAGGTAGGCTTCGTCCAGCGACAGCGGCTCGACCAGCGGCGTGATGTCATGAAATATGGCCATGACCCGTTGGGAGACCTCGCGGTAACGGTCAAAGTGCGAAGCCACCCTGATGGCGTCGGGGCAGAGGCGCAGCGCGGTGCGCATGGGCATCGCGGAGCGTACGCCGAACTTTCTCGCCTCGTAGGAAGCGGACGCAACTACGCCGCGGCCTTCTGGGCTGCCTCCGACCACAACGGGCTTCCTCCGTAGTTCGGGGGCGTCCAGCTGCTCCACCGAGGCGTAGAAAGCGTCGAAATCTGCATGAAGGATGTGTCGCATGATCTGGCTTATT
>JACZVF010000056.1 GCA_022572805.1 Chloroflexota bacterium | reverse complement strand
GTTTCCGAGTTGGATGAGGGGAGCTGGCTGTTCTCAAAATGCATCCGCGACTGGAATGCCGTAGCCTTGCCGGGACACTATGAGCAGCCTCCGGTGCAAGGGCTACAGGCAAAAGCCTTGAGGCTGGTGGCCCAACCAGTCAACAACGGGATCACGCCTGGGCCGTTCGAGACCTTGGCCCTGGTCCGGGAGATCTATGAGCAGATATATCGAATCAAGGATGCCGAAGGCAATGAGTCCTACCGTCGGATTTCCGCGTCCCTGACGCAGAGCGGCCCACAATACGAAATTGAACGTAATGGCACAAATCGAAAATAAGACTTCCAGCGTCGGCTCCAGTCGCCATCAGGATGCGTCGCCCAGAGCAGCGAACAAGCTTCGCGGCGTCGTTGCACGTATGGCACACGCAATCGCAGACCCTGGCAGACCCGATCTGGCCGCCTTCGTCAGCCGTGTAAAGGGCCACGACTTTGCTTCGCACTCGGACCTGGAGCTGAGGGAGCGGGTGGCCCATTTGCAGGCCGCATCACGCACGGGCGGCGACAAGGACCTGCCATCAGAGGTCTTCGCCATCGTAAACGAAGCCGTCAAAAGGCGTCTGGGGGCCTGGGGGTTTTTCGAGTTCGATGAGACGGATCAAGTGGCCGGCGGCGGACTCGCGAAGTACCGAGAGTTAGCGCTTGGCACGTCACCGCGTGCACAGTCGCAAGACGGCGATATTGATTTCGCCGGTGATATCTCGGCGACCAGCCTGAATGCAGCAGAACAAGCGCTGGTTGATGGAATCGCACTCGTTACAGAGAGGGGCAGGGTGGACTGCTGGTCGGATATCCTGTTGGGCGCCGATTTCTACGAAGCCTTGTTAGAGGCCGACGCCGAAGGACTGTATAGATTCGTACCCACGGACGAGCAGCTCACCGCAGGTTACCTCCTGTACCAGGGAAATATCGTGGAGATGGACTCGGGCGAGGGTAAGACCGTCGCCGCCGCGTTCCCGGCCGCACTGCACGCCATTCGCGGTAGCGCCGTGCACATCATCACCTCCAACGACTATCTCGCAGCCAGAGACGCGGAGCTACTCGCCCCGGTATTCGAGTCCCTGGGTTTAACGGTCGGATTCGCCGTCGGTTACATGAGCGACGACGAGAGAAAACATGCCTACAGGCAGGACATCGTCTACGGCACCTTGCGAGAGTTCGCATTCGACTACCTTCGGGACAACCTGAGGCTGCCCGGCGACATCCGGGTGCAGGGGCCGTTGGAAGCCGTAATACTGGATGAGGCCGATAACGCGCTTATCGATCAGGCAGCCACGCCCCTGATCATCTCCGGTGAGCCCACAGGCCGCAGGCGCGGTTTGAAAAAGGCGCTGGTGGCGATTGAATCGCTTGTCAATCGCCAGAAGGAGCAGGCCCGCGAGCTTGAGGCCGGGGTGGGCTCCGGATCCACCAACTCCAAAGATTTTCCGCTTCTCGTTGCCAGGCTCTTGCTGGCCAACCCCGACAGCGACTGCCTGGGGAAGAGCTTCGCCGCAAACCCCAAGGCGTACGGGCGTGCATTGGCGCTGATTGATGAGGAGGGTGACGAATCAGATAGCCGGCTCACAGCCGACCTTCTGTATATCGTCGACCCTCGGGAGGGGTCCGTCAGGCTGACGGACGAGGGGCACAAGCACATCGAAGAGATGATTGGGCCCGTCTTCGACACGTCACCGCTTGAACGCGAGCTTGATGCAGTCCAATCGCGAGGCGAGATTGGCGTGAGGCAGCGAAAGCGGCTCGACGCCAGGTTGAGACGCCGGATCGACGCCCAATACGGACGGATGAACCAGCTAAACCAACTACTCAAGGCTTTCGTCCTGCTACAGCGAGACGTCGATTACCTCGTCGATGACGGCAAGATCGTGCTCATCGACGAGCTCACAGGCAGGACGCTTCCCGACAATATTTACAGCCGGGGTCTGCACGCCGCGCTTCAGGCCAAGGAGCGAGTGACGGTCGAGCCCGAACGCGAGACCCTGGCTCAGATCTCGGTGCAGGGATTCATCAAACAGTATTCGACGGTCTCGGGACTGACCGGAACTGCCATGGACGCCAGGGATGAATTCTCGAGCAGGTTCGGACTGACCGTGGTGAGGGTACCATCGACCCGCAACCGCATCCGGTCAGACTTCGGGACCAGAATCTATCAGACCAACGACGACAAGCTGGCCGCTATAGTGGACGAGATCGCGCTTTGCCATCGTGTTGGCCGTCCGGTATTGGCAGGCACGTTGACCATAGAACAGTCCCGGCGCATAAGCGATATGTTGAACGACGCCGGTATCCCGCACAATCTGCTGAACGCCGCCAATGACGCCACCGAGGCGCGGATTATCCGGAATGCCGGCTCTTTCGGCGCAGTTACGTTGGCGACGAACGTGGCGGGTAGAGGCACCGACATCGCGTTGCAGCCCGACCTGAACGACCGTGTCGTTCAAGGGTACGTGGACCTGGTCCAACACCTCTTGGGCGAGGGCTCCGGCCCTGTGCAACTGGACTGCTCAACCATGGACGAACGCGCACTTATTTCGGCCGCTTTATCAGGTATCGGCTGCCTTCATGTAGCCGATATGCCGGAAGCAGACCATGCCGGCCCTTCTCTAATCGCCTCCGGAGATGCAATCGACCCGGGTATCGCAAATAACAGGAAGGCAACCAGCGTGGAGTTCGGACTTGGGCTTCACGTAATCGGCACCGAGCTGAACCAGTCGTCGAGAATCGACCGACAGTTGCGGGGCCGCAGCGGCAGGCAAGGAGCGCCCGGCACCACTCGGTTCATAGTGTCCATGGAGGACCACCTACTTGCGTACCGGAGGGGCGAGGCCTCATACGTCGGGGACGCGCCAAAGACCGATGCGGCAGACCGGACTTACTTTGAAGGCGGTGGCGTTCAGCGACACGTCCTCGGCGTACAGGGCCACTTGAGCGACGACGAGGCCGCCCAGCGCGGCACCCTGGGCGAATATATGCGCATTCAAGAGGGGCAAACCGCCGCGCACTACAAGGCGCGTCAACGTGTGTTCCAGGTAGACTCGTTTCATCGCATGTGCGAGGGCTACGTTAGTGATTTCGCCGGCAGGCTCATCGGTGAGTTCTTGCCGGACGGCGGGGTTTCGGGCTATCTCCGGCAGTTCCATCAGCTTTCGGAGGAGGTCAGGACAGAGTTCGATATCGACATACGTCACCTGGAGGGACTGGGTGCGGTTCACCTGGCCAATGAACTACGCGACCTGATGCTGGACGCTCTGGACGACGCCGCCGAACACGTAGGGGAAGATAGGCTCGACGCGCTGGAGCGTCAGTTGTACTTGCAGACCTCCGACGAGCATTGGAGAGGCCACATTGGCAACATGCACGAGCTGATTCTAAGCGTGTCATTCGCTGGGCATGGCATCAAACATGCCGCGGCTGAATACGCGGTGCTCGGTCATGAGGCATACGAGTCACTGAAAGACGACGTTGTCGATGATTTTATTCGCAGGCTTTTCCGATTCCCGCTAAACGACTTGAATCCGCCTGCGGAGCCGGTACAGGCGCTGGATGACGAGGTCGCCCGGATACTGGCATAATAGCCTGGGGCCTGTGGCATCCGTTTCCCAGCGGCATTGGTTTCAAGGAGCAAAAAGGGGAGAAACTATGCGTAGAAAGTTCAGAAGGCGCGGAATGGCGGCTTTGGCCGGGACGATGATAGTAAGCGGTCCCGTGCTGGCGGCATGCGCATCCGGTCCATCATACGATACGTGGGCCGCGACAGACGGCGCCGCGGGCAGAATCAACCTGGACGCCGTTCAGAAGGCCTTTAAGGAGTCTGATAGTGTCACCGAGTTTGAGCGTCGCGTCAACCAGATTTACGAGGGCGACGGGATGGTCCTGATACGCGCGGAGCAGGACGGCGAACGCCTGACGCTGGAGGCTTTCGAGGACCTGGATAGAAGCAACGATATCGATGAGGCGAAGGACGACCTTCTGTTTTCCATCGTCAAGAACGACGAACGGAACGAACTGAGGGGCCACGGCGCCAACGGTTACTACAACAACTCCTTTGGAGGCGGAAATTTCCTGTTCACATACCTGCTTCTCTCGTCGTTCAGCAGGGGTCCGTATTTCTATCAGACGCCGCGCAACTCTGTCGGCACGCTGAGGAGCCAACGCACGAACTATCGCGGCTCCTCCACGTACCGGTCCCAGGTTTCCAGGAACAGCAGCTATTTCAACTCGAAGAGAGGCGTCAGTCGTTCCAGCAGCATTAGCTCGAACCGACGGACCTATCAGTCCACGCAGAGACAGAGCGGGGCGTTCAGGACCAGCCGCACGGGCGTGAGAAGCAGCTTTGGCTCTCGGTCCGGAGGCCTGCGCGGCTCGGCGCGAAGCAGCAGAGGCGGTTTCGGCGGATTTGGCGGGGGCCAGACGGTTATCGGGCTTAACAGGCGCGATCCGACCGATGACGCCTCGCCATCTCGACGCGTCTAGCAGGAGCCATCGCCGTGTACCTCGACAGCTTTCTGACGATGCAACCACGCCGGTGACCAGAGGCAGACCCGGAATTTCAGAAGACGGCGCCGTGTTAAATGCCTAATGAGATGAGCGAAGCTTCAGGCAACGTCTCAGTCGAGTTTCGACTGTCCCTCAAGGACACGGGCAGAGACACGGACCTGCTCGACTCCTTCAGCTTAAACCTCACGCCAAGGCTCACTCAACTGACCCTGGGCGAACTAATCGACACAGTTTTCCCTGACGACGCGGCCGCTTTCGACGAGATTCTTGAATCGCTGGACGTCAAATCCAACCCGGACCTACCGGAAATCTACCTCGCGCTGTCGGAGATATTCGGTACCTGGCGGCTCGGCGAGTGCGCACTGCGCTTTTTCTCGAAACCCGGCCCGGAAATCCTGCTTTCGCAGCCTGTCCGTGACCACCTGAGCCCGTCATCCGATGGAGCGCAAACGCACGGTCAGGTGTTGGACATCGTTGTCGAGCAGACCTTCGACGTTCTGGCTAACTTCGAGGCGAGGGGCGGCGACAAGAGCGTCTTGCTCCAGTGGCTGGAAGGCATGACGCTTCTCTACTTCATCGACAAGCACGGATTCCAGTTGCAACCGGATACTCAGGACGAGGCAGCCCAGCGCGTCCTCCACATCGCCTCAGACTTGCAGTCAAGGGAAATTCTCACGCCATCAGACATAACAGGCCGGTTGGAAATAGCCGAGGAGGGCAGGCGGACCCTGGGAGAGATGATTGCTGAAACGGAGTCCTACATCGACCAGTTCGACGTGTTCAAAGATGTCGCATACGACCTGGATGACAATGCGGTCGAGTTCGGAATGGGCAACGGTGCGGACTATCGCGTGCAGGTTTACGACGCCGAGGGACTGGATGTCCACAGGACGGTGTTCCTGCTGCGCATGTATGACGGCACCCTGGACGAGCTCCTGAACGATTGGTTGGAAAGCATCCACCGCGCCGACATCTTTAACGAGGTGCTGCGGCCGGTCCTGGACCGCGACCGTGTTGACGACGATATCATCGACTGGATTATCGAAAGCGGTTTTGCCCACAACGAGGAGCAGGCCGATAGGAATAGAGAACGCGACTCTCAACAGGCCATAGTCAAACGTATTCAGCCCTGATAACGTTCTTGGCTACGTCCGTTGGTTGCCGTTATCCGGCAAATGCCTTCCGCAGTCGATCCCTGGCACACACAGGCTTAAATTGCGAAGAAGAGAATCATGCTGGCTCCGATGACCACGGAGCCCTTGAGAAACGCGAATCCAAGGTTCTGCTCGACAGCTAGCTCGCGCGAGACGTTGGCGTGCGGATGCAGGACGAGGTCGAATAGCAGACGCACGACCAACAGCACGATAAATCCAATTATCGCAAATAATGCAAACGCAATAAGGGCCTCCGTCCACCCCACGAAGTTGCCAAACACCGCTTTGAACGCCACGATGCCGATGGCGATGATGTTCGCCGCCAGGGCCACACCTACGGCGGTGTTGTCCCGCTCGATCTCCTCGTGGATACTGTACGAGGTCGTCAATTCGTAAAAAAGCGTGAACAGGATAAGCGTCAGCATACCCAGTCCGAGGAACGCAAATGAGGTGTCGGGGCCACCACCCTCACCGGAGATAGATGCGGCTATGATCAGGCTCACGGCGATATACACAGCGAATTCCACTACGCCCGTGCCCACGTTCTGGTCCTGGATTATCTCTTTCTCCGTGCTGAACTTATAGAGGATTAGCTTGTCGACCACTATACGAGCGACATTCAGTATGGCTATTCCCACCAGCGAAGTGAGAAACACCTCCAGCACGTCCCATCCGAATTGCGCGGTGAATCCCAGGCTTCCGTCCGAGCTCAGCCCTAATGGCTGATAAACGGCCCCGATAATAATGATGATCGTTCCAAGGTAGTATCCCGTAACCGCAAGGGCGAGCGCGACGTTGCGTTGGGTGTTGAGTTGCTCGCGAATGCTGTAAGGGGTGACCAGGCCTTGTACGATTCGGGCGATGCCGATAATAATTATCGATAGGGCCACGTATACCAGCCCACGGGGGAATAGCACCAGAGTGTCGATTAATGCGTCTACCATGTGATTTCCTCTCGCGGCTTCATAAGTTACGTCTTGTAGGCGGTAACCAGTTCAGGGGAAACTACTACCGAGGTGTAAACCTCAAAGGGCGAACCTTCCCACTTCACGACTGAAACGATACGTTTCGAGTCCCCGCTCACAAACTCCCACAGGTAGAACACGTCGCCTTCGCCCCGGTTGTCTTTGTAAAAGACGGCCTCATAGCTGTTTTTGTACTTGTACGGATCCCCTTCGTACGTAAGGTAATTGTCTATGGAATGTTCCTCGTCCAACCTAACCAGAGCGTCGTCGTCGAGTCCTACGCTGTCAAGCCCCATCGGCGCCCCTTGCTCGTTGACAGATATGAACAACTCGCCGTCATAGGACCATTCGATTCCAACTCGCTTTTCGCCATCTGAGCCTACCAGCTCATGCCATCCACCAACGTCACTCTCGTACCGATTGACCTGCTCGATTATTATGTAAGCGTCTTCAATGGAGCTAACGAATCCGGCGATTACGACGGTATGCCCTATGCCCGCCAATCTGATCGAATCCTCAGCCGGCGACGAATCGGACTCACCTCGCTTCTTTTTCCCGCCAAATAATGATCCGAACATAGACCATTACTCCCTCTTGCGCGTTCCGACACATCTGCCTCAGGCGACCAAAGCTATTCTACGGACGGCGAAGCTCATGGTCAATCAAAGCTACACCCGTCTGCAAGGCCAATTCGGCCCGCATATTCAGTCCTGGCACTCCATACACGGGCGACACTCGATGTTTGTAAACGCGCCGCGATGAATCAACTATCTCAAAAAGGCGGATGCCTTGTTACCGCCCACCCACCTGGCGGTTCTTGTTCCTGGGGGCACATCCCCCAGGCCCTCTGCGAGAGGGGCTTTCCCCCTCTGGACTCCACCATGAGGATATTAAGATAGTGGCATAGGCGCACGAGGGAGACATTTGGGAGGGCAATATGTACCACTACTACTGCCTCGTGACCGGCTCACCTGCTCGGCAACACTGACTTTGAGAGCTTGCAGACCATCGTAAATGCGGGGTCGTAGATGTTTCCGACGTCATACTCGACGTGCATTCCAAGGATGAAGTTCGCTTCGGCGGCGTCCAGTCCATACTCGGATTGCAGCCATCTAAGCATCTCGGACGTGGCGTGCTGGGTAGCCTGGTCCAATGGTCGAGCATTGCCGGCGGTAAATATGTACTCGTCGTTCTCGCCGCGCGGCCATCCGATTTCCTTGCCTTTTATAACCTCCAGGTTCACGATAACGTCCATCGATATCTCGATGCCTGTGCCCAGTATCTCCCCGTCGGCCTGCCACGCGTGGCCGTCGCCAAGGTGGAACAGGGCTCCCTCCACAAATACCGGCAGATACGCGGTGACTCCCGGTGCAAATCCTTTGTAGTCCATGTTGCCGCCGTATGGCCCGGATGTTGCGGTGGATATCGCTTGCCCACGCGCCGGCGCGACTCCGAAGCAGCCCAGCATCGGCTGGATTGGTACGGTGAGTTCTGAGAGCGCGGCAGGACCGCCCTCGACTGTTGCGGTTTTTTTCTGGAAATCGATCCTGAACGTTAGGCGATTGTCGCCGGTGACAACATTTGGATCGCCCGGCTCCAGTACGTGCGGGGCGATCCGAGGAGAGCAGAACCCGTGCCCGCGGTTCGGCCAGATCTTATCGAACCTGACCTTAAGCGTGTCACCCGGTTCTGCGCCTTCAACATAGATGGGACCAGTCTGTGGATTGCCGCGCGGGCCAATGTATTCGCCATCGGCATCCCAGCCGCCCGCGTCAATTGTGGTCGTCACGATGGTGTCACCGCTGGCAACTGTTAACGAGGGCTCGTGGCTGCCAATGGTCGCGTAGTATTTCGTAGGGGAGAATTTGTGTTCCACTTGCTTCCGTCCGCCTTTGTCGAGACTATTCGACGCTCTCCGGACCAACCAGCCTCAGCAAAAATTGCCGGTGGATCAAGATTAGCCAGACACTACCATTATCGCCTGGGTGAGTCAATCGTCACTTGTATCACGGCGGCAAGCGTCGGGCGGAACTGCCGGAGACAACTTCCGAAGACTACGGCGGACCAGTCCGCCTTCCTCCCCTAGTGATACCGTTTGCCGCTCTGAGACAGGCTCCCTTTCAAATCTCGGCTCCGAGCCCTCCAATCCTCATAGCGAAGCCGTTCCTGGGAACACCGGCAAATATCCAACCTTCGATAATAAGATGCCCGTCCCCTTCAGGATAAGGGGCTGCTTCGAGGCGACGTGGCCTAATTCCCGCGACTCTACAGCCAGTTCCAACAATCCCGATGCGTTGTTCCGCGTTACGCGGGCGGTGAGTAATACAGGGCCTGGTCCACGAAGTCGATGCCCACCATCTCACTCCATGCTGCCTGTATCTTGCGTGTGACAGGCCCCGGCACCTCATCTCCTATGGAACGGTTGTCCACCAGGCCCGCGGGAAGAATGCAGTAGGTAGTGTTCGTAAGAAATACCTCGTCTGCTGTGTAGACGTCATAGGGTTGAATATCCTCTTCCGACGTCGGTATTTCCAACTGGGCCGCAATCTGCAAGATAGCTTTGCGCGTGTCCCCCTGAAGGACACTTCTATCGCCGGGCGTCTTCAGCACGCCGTTGCTGACGATGAATACGTTGCCCGCGATATGCTCCGCCACATTGCCGTCCATGTCCAGTAAAACGGGATAAGCGTCCGGGTCGACGTCGGTGGCCTCCAGATTGGCCAGGACGAAATTCATCCGGCTGTAGTGCTTGACCTTCGGGTCCAGAGAGGCCGTGTGGTAGCTACGAGTCTTGGCGATCACAACGTGTACACCGGTGCGGTAGAAGCTTGAATACTGCGAAAAGTCGATATGCTGAGGAAGGATGCACACCGTCGGCGGGACCGGGTCTAGAACGTGTCTGGCCCGTCCCCGCGTCACAAACTGAGTTATGGTGAAGTCGCCTCCGGGTTGCCGCAAATGTGCGTTGCGTTTTATGACCTCCTGTGTCAGGGACTCCAGTTCGTCCAGGCTGAGGCCAGGGTCCAGCCGCGCGTAGCTAAGCGACCGCATGAACCGCTCAAGGTGCTCCCTTAGCCTGAACACGTTTCCGTCGAATGTGCGCTGAAGGTCATAAACTACGTCCCCGACGCGGAAGCCGCGGTCAGTGGCATGAATCAGACACTGACTGTCGGGAACGAAATTTCCGTTGAAGTAGGCAATTAATTCGGGCACCACAAACCTCCTGTGCGAATCAGATCATTAGAGACCAGCCTGGCGCCATGACCCGTTATCCGTTGGCTGCCGCTGCAGGATCATATTGCAGACGAGATTTACTTGCAACGGGCCCACTCGTGGGCGATCTAGATGCACTGGTTGGCTCGCGGCGGTCCCGACTGCCGGCTAGCGGGCCGCGATCGTGCACTTCGATGGTCACAACAAGGCTGTATTGGCGCAAACAGCTAATCCTTTATGGGCTGGAGCGAAGAAGCGGGTTTCGATGGCGGTTGCCGTGTTGGGATAACTAAACGTGAATTTTAGGAATACAGGCGGACCTTCAACGAACGTGTCGCCAGCGAGCGTATCTACGGCTTTCCGGCAATCTCCGCAGACCCTGCCAACGCCTCCAACGCCTGCGTGAAGCATTCATACGGCGCACGGACTATGCCCGCGCCCACCTGTCCGACCCCCGGTAGCCTGTGCGCTATGCCGGTGTTGATGACAGGCGTGATGCCGGTCTCGACGACCTTAAGAACGTCTATACCGCAGGGAGTGCCCTGAAAGTCCAGCGTGGGTATCCGCAGCTGGGTGTGACGCCCAAAGGTGATTTCGCCCATCTCCCTGGTGAACTTGATGGCGTTTTCGAACGTTCCCGCTCCCACGAAACCCACGACCGCCGGAGCGCCGGCCATCGCGAAGCCGCCAAGCCCCACTGTTTCTATGATTGCGCTATCCCCCATATCCGGATTTGCATCCGCAGCCGTGTAGCCTGGAAAGTACATACCGTCGGGCATCGGTGCGGGGGTAGTAAACCACCGGCTGCCAGTGCCGCCAACGCGGATTCCAAAGTCCTTGCCGTTGCGGCTCATCGCCGAGACTATGGTTGAACCGGAAATGTTGCCCGTCGGATCCATGATGGCCTTGGCCGCCGCCATCGCCAGATTTAGGAAGAACTGATCGTTGGTCGCCAGGAATTCCATCGCGCGCGCAAGCTCGGCTCCGTTCGTCGACGTCCGTGCAAGCTCCGGAGCTACGGCCCTGAAAAATAGTGAGGAGGCAGCCACGTTGCGCTGATGCATTTCGTCTCCCATGCTCAGCGCCCTCGCCAGAATGGGACCAAGCTCCACACCGCCGACGCGCCTTATAGCGTCCCTCAGCAGAGGGGCCAGCTCTTCCTGCAGCCACACCAGCCTTTCGATAACCGCATCGTCATTTGCCCCGAAACGCATCACCTTGCCGATGCCCTCGTTGATTGTGCAGTAGGCTTTGTTGCCGAATGTCCTGTTTTCGATTACGAACACCGGCATGGACGGACTTATGATTCCGGTCATGGGGCCAACGGCGTCGAAGTCGTGGTTCGGACGGACTTGAATGTCGCCTTGGCCGACCATCGCCTCGGCGTCCGTGTTGTTTCCGGCCCAGCCCTCGTACCTGAGCGCGCCAACAACGGCCGCGCGCATCGGCCCACACATATCGGACCACGCGATTGGGGGCCCGGCGTGCAGCAGCATACCTTTTCTGAGGCCGGCCATAACCTCACCTGCCGGCGCGACGTCTATTAGCACCGGGTCGGCGTCTATAATCCGCTGAAACGCATTCTGGTTGGCCTGCTCGGTCCGGCCGCCGTCCCGCCGGAGCCTGCGCAAGTGGTCAACCATGTGGTCGTCCCCCGACGCAGGGGGTTGCCAGTCCACATGCGTCACCCTGGCGCCCCGCCGGCGCAACTCGTCGGCGAAACTTTTGAGTCCAATGTTAATTACCCTCAGCTCTCCGCCCAGTAGTCGCTTGTCGGATGCCATATTCAACCGCCATTCCCAGCCAGACGTAGGTCACCACGGCTGATGGCTGCCGCGATGGTCACAGCCTGAGCGTTGCTTTGCACGACGATGGCGCCGGCGCCGGTCAACTCCTCGCGCTGCCTATCAAATGACTGTGGATCGCCTCGGGTGCCGCACAACACAACTACGGCCGCGATGCTTCGTTCGTCCCTGGAGGCGATTCTCCTTGCCTCCTTCAGCGCGGGCGCCAGCTCCGAAGCGGGATCGGGATGCGCTCCATACCCAAGCATGACATCGAGCAGAAGCACGCCGACTTCCGGGTTGGCGGCCTCACGCACTATATGTTGGCAGCGTTCGCGTAGATCGATTATCGGATGCGGTCTTCCGACGGTGAACACGTCGTCTCCCAGGTCTATCAGATGGTGGCCTCCGCTCAGCGCAGCGCCGTCAAGAGGTCTTACGCCCGCCAAATCCAGATTGGAATAGATGTCTGCGTCGTCCATGTGACGCAACAGAAGAAGCGCCTCATGGCACAGCGTTCCGCCCGAGTAGAGACCACGGATATATCTGGATTCGCGGTTTATTGCTTTGGCTGCCTTGCTCATCTGCTCCGTGACAGATGGGACAATCCGCGATTCAATATCGGAACTGTCTAGTCCGAGCAGCGCGAGAGTCTTTGTGGCCGCACGCTCCAGAGTAGGCTCCATGAACACTCCCGGGGACCCCTTTGGCTGGTCCTCTACGCCCAGGAAGCACACCACGCATGGCATTCCCAGATTGCTCACTTCGTCTAATATGCGGCCACGCGTCAGTTCGCCGGGTGGCTTCGATATCAGGACCATTACCTCCGTGTCCTCGTCACTTTCCAGGGCGCGGATCCCCTCCAGCATCATGGCTCCACCCACGCGGTCGTCCAGATCGCGGCCACCCACTCCAAGGGCTTGCGAGACTCCCTCGCCACTCGCGGCCAGAAGACAGATGACCTGTTGAAGTCCAGTGCCCGATGCGGACACCAGGCCAACGCGCCCACGAGGGACATGGTTGGCGAAACCCAAAGGCACCCCGTTGATAATCGCCGTGCCACAGTCTGGCCCAAACATGAACAGGCCGCGTTCCACCGCCCGTCGCTTCAACGCCACCTCGTCCTCTATGGACACGTTGTTGCTAAACAGCAATACGTTCAAATCACGGTCCAGCGCGTTGGTGGCTTCGTAGGCGGCGTACGGTCCGGGCACTGAAATTAGCGCCAGATTCGCGTCAGGAGTTGCCTCCACCGCCCCGTCGAGACTTCTGGGCGTGAAGTTCGACTGGCTGCTTTCCGGCGCTGCTCCGGCTTCCAAAAGCTCCCGGACCCTGGGAACAACGGATGTCTCCAAGTCTCTCGAAGACAAGCGCAGGGCGATTACCAGATCGTTGGGCCGCGCGGCGCGTCCATCGTCGGTCAAAAGCGCAGCCTCATCCATCAGGGTTTTGTTGTTCTCCGTGCCCATCATGGCAGTGGCCTGCACTATCCCGGCCAGCGCCTCCAGGTCTTGGGAAAGCCGCATAAGCATGACGGAATCACGATAATGGTTTGACAAGACCAGGTTTTTGATGCTCAACTTGTTCCCAACTCCGAGAGACGCCTTTGACCGAAGTGTACCGGCTGGGCGATAGTTAGACCCGTGTATTCCTCGTCGATGATGCGCAATCCCAGATGCATCCCCAGGGCCAGACCTGCCAGCGTGTCCCATCCGGAAGTATGCCCGGCGTCCGCTACCGCCAGGGCGCCCTCCACTAAATCGGCCGTGCATCCGGGGTGCAAAAGGTGCAGCAAAAGCCTGTGGACCGGTGCGGATGCCACTCCTTTGGCAGCGTGCCTTAGCAGCGCTGCGCTGATATCGGTGGTGCCGGATGCGTGGCGGACGATAGACTGTGTAGT
>JACZVF010000272.1 GCA_022572805.1 Chloroflexota bacterium | reverse complement strand
CGCCTTAACATCTGAGACCACCATCCAAAGCCCTATTCCGGTTGCCGATGCGGACGAGGACGCTTCCATCACGGTGATGTTTATCGACATAGAGGACTTTGGGGCGATGAGCGAGAAACTGGGCCCGGAGCAGACCAGGGACGTGCTGGACGCCTATACAACCATCGTTCGTGAGCAAGTCGCGGTGTTTGGCGGGTCGGAAGTGAAGTCGATACGAGACGGTTACATGTTGGCCTTCCCCAGTCCGGTGGATGCGCTCCGCAGCGCCGTGGCTATCCAGCGGGCCTACGCGGATTACAATAGCGCCCATCCTGAAGAGCCGGTCCGCGCGCTATCGAGGCGTACAGGGAGATCGTGGGGTCGTCACGCGAGGTGGCATCTCGACACATCGTTGAGCGGCTTGACCTGGACTCCGATCTGGCCGTGCTGGCGAAGGAGTACGGAGTCTCCGAGCCGTGGGAGGTCCTGACGACGATGCGCAAGGAAATCTACGACGCTACGGTGGAGGACCCGCAGGTCATCCGAGACAACCAGTGGCCTCACACTGTGGGTCTCCTCCGCATCGCCCGTGAGAACTACTGTAAGGCGGGCCTGGCGACCATGTCATACCGCAAGGAAGTGATGCACGTGCTGAGCGCTCTGGACCTTGAGGAGTCGCTGGACCTGGTGCTGACACGGGAAGACGTTAAGAACGCCAAACCTGACCCGGAGATTTACCTGCTGGGCGCCGAAAGGCTGGGCATCCCTCCGGAAGAATGCCTTGTGTTAGAGGACTCTCCGAACGGCGTGCGGGCCGGCGTCGCAGCGGGCATGAATGTGATAGCCGTGGCCACACCCTTCACAGTGGCGGGCCTTCACAAAGAGCAGGTGGTGGACCACGAGTGGGTCGTCCATGATCCGGACCGGCTGCTCGATACCGTAAAGGCTCGAATCGACGACCACAACAGGACTGTTCATCAACAATAACGAAACAGGGGGCTTGGAATGCAAATTGGAATGATAGGTTTGGGACGCATGGGCGGCAATATGGTGCAGCGCATCTTGAATGGCGGCCACGAAGTCGTCGCGTTCGACCCCAACGAGCAGGCGCGCAATACGGCGGAAGCCGCGGGCGCTGTAACTGTAACGTCCATCGGTGACCTGGCATCCGAGCTTGCATCGCCCAGGGCCGTCTGGTCCATGGTGCCGGCGGGTGACATTACGGAGACTACCATCAACAACGTGGCGGACGCCCTGTCTAGCGGAGACACCATTCTCGATGGCGGCAACTCCAACTACAAGGACAGTGTCCGCCGGGCGAAAGCCCTGAAGGAGCGTGGCATTACCTTCCTGGACGTAGGTACAAGCGGCGGCATATGGGGACTGGCCGAGGGCTACAGCCTGATGATAGGCGGCGACAAGGACGCGTACGACCGTCTGGAGCCCATTTTCAAAACGCTGGCGCCCGACCCAGACAAAGGTTATGGCCATGTGGGGCCGGCGGGTGCCGGGCACTTTGTCAAGATGGTCCACAACGGCGTGGAGTACGGGATGATGCAGGCCTACGCCGAGGGTTTCGAGCTGATGGAGGCCAAGAAGGACTTCGATCTTGACCTTGTGCAGGTATCAGAGATGTGGCGACACGGCAGCGTGGTGCGCTCGTGGCTACTTGACCTGACGGCGGCATCCCTGAAAGAGGACGTCAAGCTCGCTGGCATCCAGGCGTACGTCGACGACTCCGGAGAGGGAAGGTGGACGGTAGAAGAGTCCATCGAGCTCGCGGTGCCGCTGCCCGTTATCACGGCGTCGCTACAGGCGAGATTCAGGTCCCGTCAGGAGCAGCCGTTTGGCGCGAAGCTGTTGGCCGCGATGCGCAACCAGTTCGGCGGGCACGCAATCAGGTCGACCAAGAGCTGATTGAAGGGACATCGCGCTATGACTGAACAAAAGACCGTCCTGGTCATATTGGCGGCACCGGCGATCTGACCAGGCGCTAGCTGATGCCGGCCCTGTTTCAACTGGGATGCAAGTCGCGGTTGCCCGAAGGACTTAGCATAGTAGCCTTTGCCCGCCCTGAGATGACCAACGATGCGTACCGCGACTTGATGTGGGACAGCGTACGGGAGTTCGGCGATCTGGCCGTGCGAAGGGATGAGTGGAGGATGTTCGAGCAGCGCCTCTCCTACGTCAGCGGCGACTTGACTCGATTAGATGACTTCGTCAGCCTCAAGCGAGATCTCCTGGATTTTGAAGAGGACTTCCGGCCGCCTAACTGCCTGTTTTACCTTTCCATCGCTCCACAGTTCTTCGAGAGCACCATACACAACCTCGGAGCCTCCGGTATCGCCACTGAAGAAGGGGGTTGGCGAAGGGTTGTCATAGAGAAACCCTATGGGCGAGACCTCGATTCCGCTCAGAGGCTAAACCTGGCCGTAGGCGATGTGTTTAGGGAAGACCAGGTATATCGAATAGACCATTACCTCGGAAAGGAAACAGTCCAGAACCTGTTGGTTTTTCGATTTGCCAATGGCATATTCCAGCCCCTTTGGAGCCGGGACCACATAGATAGCGTGCAGATTACTGTTTCTGAATCGGTGTCGGTTGGAGACAGGGCGGGATATTACGATCAGTCGGGAGTGGTCCGCGACATGGTCCAGAACCACCTGCTGCAACTGCTGACAATGGTCGCCATGGACCCTCCGGGCGATCTCGGAGCCGAGTCCGTGAGGGGTAAGAAGGCGGAGGTGCTAAAGGCTATCCGGACCGTCACTGACGGGGAAGCGCTGGAGAACACAGTCCTGGGGCAGTATCGGGGCTATCTCGAAGAAAATGGGGTTGCGCCCGGGTCCCGCACGCCAACCTACGCGGCGCTTCGGCTTTACATCGATAACTGGCGCTGGCAAGGGGTGCCGTTCTACCTTCGAACGGGCAAGTCCATGGCCGTCAAGGCAACAGAGATCTTGATCCGGTTTCGTCGCCCTGCCCACATGCTATTCGAATCTACGCCCGACAGTCAGGTAAGCCCCAACATACTGTCCCTTTGTCTCCAACCGGATGAGGGAGTGCACCTCAAATTTGACGTTAAGGTGCCTGACAAGGGACTGATGCTGAGGTCGCAGGACATGGAGTTTCACTATGAGTCCGCCTTTAAGGACCAGGCGATTCCGGAGGCGTACGAGCTGCTGATACGTGACGCCCTGCAAGGCGACGCTTCCCTGTTCATTCGAAGCGATCACATAGAGGAGGCCTGGCGCATAGTGGACCCGTTGCTACAGGCCTGGGATGCCACGTCAAACCCGGATCTGAGAATCTATGAGCCCGGGTCTTGGGGACCGAAAGAGGCTGATCGTCTCCTGGCAGACAATGGGCATGTCTGGCAGCTTGCCTGTGGTCAACACGGCGCCGCTGATTAGGCAGGCTCACCTCCTGCCTCCGGCCCCAACTGCCGTTGGTTAGCCATGCATACCCACTATGGCGTCTTCCTGTGGCAACATGAATTTCACTTCGCGGGTGCCCTACCCGATCGAGATGCGCTCCGTCCCCAGGCTCCAACAATGGCATATCGCGCATCCGATAGACGGCGATTCGTTATGCCACAGGCGTTGAGCGGCCATGCGTTGGTATTGAAGTCGATCGCCGAGGA
>JACZVF010000055.1 GCA_022572805.1 Chloroflexota bacterium | reverse complement strand
GATTCCTGGTGCCTTTTGATGAGGTCACGGAGATCGCCAAGGGCAAGCTGACACTGGCAATGGGGTCCCCCGGTCTTCGAGCAATGCCTGCGTATCGGCGGGACTCCGACATCGAGGCCGATCTCTGGGAAAGGATCAGCACGGCATTTGCGTTGCGGCAGGGCGATCTAGCCGGCATTAACGTCACGGTGGATGAGGGTGCCGTGGCCATACGTGGAAATGTGGAAAGCCCGAACGTCGTCCAGTCGTTGAGGGACGCGGCCCGAGATGTCAGGGGCGCCACGGGCCTGCTCTTGGACGTCGCGTCGGATGCCGACCTGGAGTTGGAGGTGGCGGCAGCCCTGGCGCAGCACACCAGGGGAAACGGCGGCCCGCTCCGAATCAGCAGTCGGCTGGGCCGGGTGGAGCTGCTGGGCCATCTGCCTGGCGAAGACGAATGCGCCCTCCTGGTAAGGGTTGCCAACGCCGTGCCGGGCGTCCGGGGCGTGGAACTGGCTAGCCTATGACGTGAACGTCACTTGCATGCACCCGGCGCGTTCATGAATTCGGTAGCAACCACCTGGAGGGTCCGGCAACGATTATTTACGGCTGAAGCATGGATTTCACGACGAAGCTTGAATAGCCATTTGGGGAGCACGTGTATCGATGGGTATTGGTGACCAAAGAGGGGCTAAATGAAACGATTGAGTAATAATCTTCTCATTCGGTTTTCTGTAATCAGCTTCGTGACGATGTTTGCAATCGGGGCCGTCCTGTCGATTGTGCTGACGAATAATATCAGGTCCAAAGCCTTGGAAGCGTTGACAAATGAGGCCGTCGGGGCATCTTCCGGAAGGCTTCTAAACGCCATCACGCCGGAAGATCTTAAGACTCCCATGACCGGTGAACGTTATGACGAGTTCCATAGATTCGTTCAGCAATCCATCGTTTCAGACCGCACCGCTCGTGTGAAGCTCTGGGGAACCGACGGTACGGTCATATATTCCAACGATCCTGCCGGGGTCGGCGAGAGATTTCCAGAAAAGCCCAATTTCCTGATGGCGTTGCAAGGCAAAAACTCCATAGAAATAAAGATCGCCGACGATGCTGAGAACGCGCGGGAGCGGTTCCTGGGGACTTTAATGGAGGTTTACACCCCCATCGTTTTCCCTGGGGCCTCCCAGCCCGACGGCGTGTTGGAGATATACCAGTACTACGGACCGACGGCCGCCTGGATTAGCGATGCGCAGAAGTCGGTCATAGGCATTATAGGGGCGGGCTTCCTAATTCTATATGTGGGCCTTGTATCGACGGTGTGGGGCGGATGGCGGACCATCAACCGGCAGCAGGCTCAGCTTGCCAAAGCCAACGCAGAGCTTCGCACGGCAAACATCACGCTGGAACACGGCAACCGGGAACTGCAGGAATTCGCCTCGGTGGCGGCGCACGACCTTCAGGAGCCGCTGCGTAAGCTGCAGGTGTTCGGTGACCGCGTAGTCTCCAGTCACGATACCAACCTCAGCGATGAGGGGCGCAGATACCTGGCACGCATGCAGCACTCAGCAGGTCGAATGCAGACTCTGATTAACGACCTGCTAACGTATTCCGGCATCTCTACCAGAGGTCGGGCGTTCGACGATGTGGACCTCCATCAGGTCGCAGAGGAGGTACTGTGCGACTTGCAAGCTGATATTGACCGCTGCGGGGGAAGCATTTCTCTGCAGGACCTGCCGGAAATTCATGCAGACCCCGTCCAGATGCGCAACATGCTGCAAATTCTGGTTGGCAACGCGCTCAAATTCCATAAGGATGGGTGTCCACCCGACATCACGATATCAGGTCAGTTGAGGGCCGATATGCCGGCGGACCTGTGCGGAGATGGCGACGTGTCCAACGCCTCGGAGGGTTACTGCTGGCTTTCCGTTCAGGACAACGGCATAGGTTTCGATGAGAAGTACGGGGAGCAGATCTTCACGATATTCGAGCGCCTGCATAGCGCCGAGCGCTACGGTGGCAACGGCGTTGGGCTGGCTATATGTCGAAAGATCGTGGAGCGCCACGGCGGCAGGATACACGCCAGGAGCTCGCCTGGCGAAGGCGCGACCTTCGAGGTGGTGCTGCCTGTCAGGCCCGGTTGACGGCCCGTAGTCAGCATCAAAAAAGGGGCGTCCGCCGCAGCGAACGCCCCTTAATTTTGCCAAATGGCTAATGCTAGAGCACGTGGTAGAGAATCAGGTGCTCCCTTAGCACATCGTTGGCGAAGTCATTCTCCACGTCCCGGAGGACCGAGTGGATGTGATTGGCCTCGTTCTGCCTGTTGTCGTACTCCACAATGAAGTTGCCGCTGTGGATTCGATAGTAGTGCTTGCTGAAGCGCTCCGTGCCGCCTCCCCAGGCGAAGTGGAAGTTTGCGAGGCCCTTGTCCTGGACCTGCGCCATCTTGTCCGCCGCGACGTCCTCTCGAATGGCGGCCAGGTACTCGCCGATAATCGCCATCAGCATCTCCTGCTGCGTGCCGTTCATCTGGGAGCCCGGCAGGCCCTCCTCCTTGGGGAACACCGGCCTGGACGCGTTGTACGTAAGGATGTCGAAAGGCGCTTCGTCGTAGATTATCGCCTTTGACTTCTGGCCCGAGTCCATGCTCTGGATAAGCTCCAGGGCCAGGTCCTCGCGGTCGCCCAGGATGCGGAGGCCCTTCTGCGGCCCTTCCAGGACCTCTGATGGGTTGGCGCCGAAGAAAAACGGCGTGGTGGAGATGACCTTGTCGTCCCAGAGGCTGTAGTGCAGCGAGACGTGGTGTCCCTCCACTCGCCACGCCCAGGGCTCCTCCGTGCCGGTGGGGTCTCCGAAAACCGTGAAGTAGTACAGCTCCGGGTCGCGCCGGAAGCTAATGATGTTGGCCCTGTCCTCGACGTCCTTCAGAACGAGCTCGTGTTCAATGATCTGGAGCGCCTGCCTGTATGCCTTGGGCGTGAGGCCGGTCTCCATAATGGCCAGGGCCAGCTTGCGCTGGTTGTCGTCCATGTCCCGCAAGGCCAGGCCGTGCCGGTTCAGCGGCGGGTAGTACCAGAATATCCGCTCGCCGTCCATGTACTCAAACGTGGCCTTGGCCTTCTGGTCGGCGGACAGGCTACCCAGCCACGCCGTCGCCGCAGCGCTCATCTGCGAGACCGCCTGCGGATGGGCGTGTCCATTTCCGTTATGCGCGTGCTCTGCTGTCATACATTGCTCCTTCACATCAAGAACTCGTTGCGGGCCGTTTCATGTATCGCGCCTGTATTGCGACAGGAGTATACCATCCGTGTAAAGTTGGATCGAACGGCGTCCTAGACCTTGGTCAGCCTCTGGAACGTCCGCAGGTCCGCAGGCGGCGTCTCGCCGGAGTTGCTGATATTCGTGTGCCCAACCTCGCCCACGTAAATGTTGCCCTTGGAGTCCAGGCAGATGCCGTGCGGCGCGATGAACTGGCCCGCATCCAGGCCGTAGCCGTTGCCCAGCCGCGCCAGGGTCTCGCCCTTCTTGTTCAGCACCGAGACACGCGGGCCTATGTTGGGGACGTTGCGGTTCACGTTGGCGCCCCAACCCAGCTCACCGACGTAAATGCGCTCCTCGTCGTCGATGTACAGCCCGCACGGGCGATGCACATTGGGCCACTGGTCCAGGAACTTGCCCTGGTCGTCGAATATCTGTATGCGGTGGTTCTCGCGGTCCGCCACGTACACAAGGCCTTCCTTGTCCGTGATGATGTTGTGCACGATGCTGAACTCGCCGGGGTCCGTGCCGGGTCCGCCCCAGGAGAACAGCAGCTTGCCGTCCGGCGAATACTTATGCACTCGCGAGTTGCCATAGCCGTCGGACACGTAGATGTCGCCGGTCTTGGGGTCCAGCGCCGTGTGGGTGCAGCGGTTGAAAGGCTCTCCGCTGAAGGGCGCGGCCGGCTGGTCCGGCAGCCCGATGGTCATCAGCACCTCGCCGTCCAACGTGCACTGGCGAACGGTGTGGTCGCCGTCGTCGGTGCAGTACAGCGTGTTGTTCGGGCCCTTGCTAACGCCGTGCGGCCGGCTGAAGACGCCCTCGCCCCACGACTTGACGAAATTGCCCGAGCTGTCGAAGACCATCATAGGGTGGTCTCCCCTGTTGAAGACGTAAACGTTGTCGCTATCGTCCGTCGCCACTGCGGCGACCTCGCGCCACGTGAACCCCGCAGGCATGGTCTGCCAGTCGGCCTCTACCTGGTACGTGTACTCGCCACTGCCTAGCGTAACCCCTGTAACCATGTAATCTCTCCGCGTGAAGTCGCCGTGATATGCCGGGATTATACACCTGCGTCCGAGTTTTCCAAAATCATCCAATGCGCTCCACACAAAATTCGGCAGGGCTTTTTCGATCGGTTGTTGATACGGTTACTTATCGGGTGTAACCTACGGTCTAGGCCGTGACAACAGGAAACCAGGAGGTAGAGATATGCCAGACACCCAACAGGATGCCAAGGTTGAGGCCCTGTGGAAATGCACCGGTCACTTCGAGCCAATGGTCCCCCTGGAAGACGCCAACCTGATCACAGGCTTCGGCATCGAGGGCGACCGCCACGCAACGGAGACGCCCGCCCGCAAGCATCGGCAGGTGCTGCTGATGGATGTGGAGACGCTGGGCGTGTTCGGCCTGGAGCAGGGCCGGATTCGGGAGAACGTCACGACCTCTGGAATGGACATACACGCCCTGAAGCGAGGCACGAAGCTGGCGTTAGGCGACGAGGTTGTGTTGGAGATAACGGGCTTCTGCGACCCCTGCGACTTCATCGAAGGCATACGAGACGGCCTTCGTGAGCAGATGGCCGACCGCCGGGGCATGCTCACCCACGTGGTCCAGGGCGGCACCCTGCGCAAAGGCGACGCCATCAAGGTGCTGGAGGGCGTGGAGGCGTAGGGTTAGAGGGGGCCGCACCCCTAATCCGCAGACGCTAGCTTGGGTGCGGGCTCCTGCTCCGGCGCAGCTTTTTTCGCATCTCGCTCGGAGATCTCCAGCGGCCTGAACACCTTCCAGTAGATGAGAGTGGACACCAGGTAGCCGGTGGCCATGATGAGGAACGGCGTGGCAAAGTCTCCCGAGCCCATGAGGCTTGTGCCCACCAGGACGGCCACCGCCGACAGCCCTCCGCCCACCGCTATCTCCAGGCCGGTGCCCGTGGCGCGCTCCCTGGCCTCCAGCACCTCCATGTTGAAGGCGTCGTCCAGCGGCAGGCAACCAATCATCCGGACGTCAGCACATCGTGATTATTCTGCGACGCCTTGTCACCGGTGTGACCCCGACCCGCGAGGCGATTCTGAAATAGCTGCAACCTTAGACGCCGCTTCTCCAATCCTCAAAAAAACCTAGCGGCGACCGCCAACTATTCTCAGAATAAACAGGAACAGATTGATGAACGACAGGTAAAGCTGCAGAGCGCCCATAACGCCAATTCGGTTCACCGCCTGAGCGTCCCCGTTCGCCAGCGCCTCGAAAGTCATGGTCTTGATCTTTTTCGTCTGGTACAGCGTCAGTCCCATGAAGATGAGCACGCCCGCGTAGGAGATTAGCCACTCCAGCGCTCCACTCTGCATGAACCAGTTCGCCACCGACGCAATTATCAGCCCGAAGAGAGCTGCCATCAAGAGCGGGCCCAACCTCGTCAGGTCCTTCTTGGTGGTCAGGCCCACAATTGAAAGCCCCGCGAATGTGCCGGATGTGACGCCAAACGCAATACCTACGGTGCCCAGGTCGTAGTTCAGGAGTATGACGGACAGCATTACTCCCATCAGGCCAGAATAAAGGAAAAACAGAGCCAATGCAGTCATCGGGGCGATCTTGTTTATGAGCGCGGAAATGCCCAGGACCAGTCCAAACTGGCCTAATATGATTCCCCAGAACAGTATTGGATTGCTGGTCAGCGTGAATATGAGCTCGTCCGAGCCGGCCACTCCGGCAGCCACGACGGCGGTGATAAGCAGGCCGCCTGTCATCCACAGGTACACCCTCGCCATGGCGTCTATGAAGGTGTTGGCTAATGCCTCATTCGCGGCAAGCGAAGAGAACTGATTTGACATTTGGCGCCCCTGTTGGCTTTTGCTAAGTCGGCTTGATGAACGACGGGCATTAACTCTTTGCCCGCTCACATTGCTCCAAACGAAGCGGCTGGTGCGATGCCATAAATTATAGCAGACGAGGTTTGCCATACGTCGTAAACCGACATCTAGGGCCGGGGGAAAGGCGATATTCCGCCGCAAATGCAAGGCTATCGCAGGGGTCGGTGGGAGAGCAGTGACTTGATGAGTTGCTAGTCCGGTACAGCGCCGTTCCGCGTGATGTCCAGAGACATGGCCTGGCCGGGGTTGGGTCTGCCGTTAGTCTCGCCTATGCAGATGATCTCGGCGTGCAGGCTGCCGGGCTTCAGCTCCAACAGGCCCACCGTGCCCAGGCGAAGCTCCTTGTGCCGTGGAAAGGTGATGCTGCCGCTGTTGAGCAGCACCACGCCATCTCGGTGTTCGAGGCGCTCCTGGTGCGAGTGCCCCGCCACCATGATGTCCACCGGGGAGGGAAACAGCCTTTGCAGCTCGGACATGGGCCTGTGCTCGCCCTCCAGGCTGTGGACCATGCCCAGCTTCCAGCCCTCGATCTCCAGCATCTGCACCTCTTTGGTGCGCGGGTCCTCGTAGATGTCGTTGTTGCCGTCGGCGCAAACCACAGGCGCGAACTGCTCACACCAGTCCAGCACCCTCGTGGCGATGAGGTCGCCGCCGTGCAGAATCAGGTCCACTGACGAGAAGAACTGCGCCGGCTCGGGCCCCAGTTCGTCCAGGTCCCGGATCATGTTGGGCAGGTGGGTGTCCGTGAGCAGGCCGATTATCATGCAAGAACTATAGCCATCATATGGGCGGGCGGTCAATTAGATTCGCGGCCTTGGGCTTTGCACGCACGGCGTGTTTTCTGAAAGCCTGCCCTTCGACAAGCTCTCCGCCGCAGCGGAGAGCCTGTCGAACCATGGGCCGTCGATAACCCTAAGCCCAGTTGGCTACGAAACCGCCGCAACCGCAGCGCGGGCGCAGTCCTCGTCCTGCTGGCCGGTGCCGCCGCCTACACCACACGCCGCAACGGCAGCGTCGTCCCTGATTAACGGCACGCCGCCCAGGCTGAAAATCATGTGGCCACCCTCCGCCAGCGTGATGCCGCGAATGATGGGGCTGTCCGCGCGCTCCTGCATCTCGCCACTGGGCCGCGCGAAGGACACCGACGCCACCGCCTTGCCCTGACTGCCGTACACGCCGGCCCAGATAGCGCCGTCCATCTTGTTGAAGGCCACCAGCCTGCCTCCGGCGTCGCAAACGGCCACGCTTATCTTTATGCCCAGCTCCTCCGCCTTGGCAATGGCGGCCTGCACCATGCTGTTTGCTTCCGGTAACGTAAAGTCCGCCATGTCAATCTCTCCGTAATATCGCGGTATTTCGTGGGCGGATAGTAGCAATGCTGGTGCTGCCGGTCAATCAGCGGCGGCCTTCTTTCGACTCGTTGACGCTCCATTTTCGGTGTGCTACCTTTTCGCCACGGCAAGGGTCCGCCACGGCACAGGCCGCACAGCCGTCTACAACACGCCTGGTCGCTAATTAACATCGCAATGCTGGAGGATATACAGAACATGCCGCAACGCAGAGAGGCCGCCATAGTCGGCATCCACGAGTATCCCCTGCGGGTCGTTGGGCCGGGCACCAGCGCGCTGCAGATCAAGGCCGCATCCGCGGCGAAGGCGCTTGAGGACGCCGGTCTAGCCTGGAAAGATGTGGACGCCGTTTACGATACCGGGACCCACCAGGGCATCGGCGGCCTGGGAATATCCGAGTACCTTGGCCTGAATCCCAGCGTCATAGACACCACAGCTGTGGGCGGAACGTCCTACGAGTTTCAGGCCAACCACGCCGCCAAGATGATCGCCGCCGGCAAGTGCAGCGTCGCGCTACTGACCTATGGCTCCACGGCGCACTCGGACCGGCGCAACATCGGCACGGCGGGGGGCACAGGCGTCGGCCCTGCCACGCCCGCCGGCAACATGGAAGACTCCTGGGGCATGACGCTCATCTCCAACTACGGCATGGTGAAGAGCCGGCACATGCACCAGTACGGCACCACGGACGCGCAGTTCGCCGAGATTTCCGTCGTGACCCGCAAGCACGCCATGCGCAACCCGGACGCGGTCAAGGCCATGACCGACCTGGAGTTCGTAGGCATCAACGAAATCACCGTTCAGGACGTCCTTGACTCCCGCGTAATAGCGCACCCGCTGCATCTGCTGGAGTGCTGCATGATCTCCGACGGCGGCGGCGCGGTGATCATCGCCTCGCCCGAGGTGGCGGCCAACTGCGCCAAGAAGCCAGTCTGGATCATCGGCACGGGCGAGGCCACCAAGTACCGCGAGAACGGCGGCGACATCACAGTGAGCGCCGGCGCTCAGTCCGGGCCGAGGGCCTTCGCCGATGCTGGCGTTACCCCAGACGAGATCGACATTCTGATGGCCTACGACTCCTTCAGCATAACGGTCATGTGCATGATCGAGGACATGGGCTTCTGCAAGAAGGGCGAGGGCGGAGACTACGTCAGCCAGGGCCACCTGGGCTTCGACGACCCTCGCAAACCTGCCATGAACACGGACGGCGGTGGGCTGTCGTCGAACCACCCAGGCGAGCGCGGCATATTCCTGTTGCTGGAGTCGGTCCGGCAGTTGCGCGGCGAATCAACGTCGCAGGTCAACGATGCCAAGCTGGCGCTGGCCGTGGGCAACGGAGGCCAGCTGGGCTCCCGCCACGCCACCGGCGCAACAATTTTGGCGGCGGATTAATTTTGAATCTTTTTTTGGATTTCCGGCATTTCACATTTTGTCTTTTTAGGAAGTCCATGCGCAAGCCAGTTACCGGTTAACTGGTGCTAGTTCAAAGGAGATATGAAAATGGCAGGACAGAGACCATTACCAAGATTCCCTGAGCCTGATACCGAGCCGTTCTGGGAAGCCACCAAGCAGCACGAGCTTAGATACCAGACCTGCAACAAGTGCGGCGAGATTATCTTCTACGCCCGTCGGCACTGCCCCAACTGCGGCTCCGACGGCACCTCGTGGCACACGTCAAAGGGCGAGGGCATGCTGTACACCTACAGCGTCATTATGCAGAGCCGGCACCCCGCCTTCGCAGACCTGGGCCCTTACGCCCTGGCCTACGTGGACCTGGACGAGGGCTTCCGCATCATGACCAACATTGTCGGCGTGGATAACCCGGTGACCGACATAACAATCGGCATGCGGGTAAAAGTACGCTGGGAGGACCAGGGGGATGGCGAAGTCTCCCTCCCCATGTTCGAGCCGGCGTAGGGCCTGTTGAACCGCGATCGCCCCCGGTGCAAGCGCCTGACTTAGTTCGCCTTCACCCACGTAAGCCCGCGCCGGAAAGGGAAAACGGATGTCCACAGTCAGCATCGACCACATCGCCATGCCCACCGCCAACGCGGAGAAGCTCATCGCCTTCTACAAGCGGCTTGGCTTTACGATCAACGACGAGGACGAGTGGCGCGCCGGCAAGGCCGGCATCTTCTCCATTCAGGTCGGCGACTCCAAGATCAACGTTCACCCAGAGGGTTATACCGCCAACCTGCGAGGGCCTACGGCTACACCCGGTTGCGGCGACATCTGCTTTGTTTGGGACGGCACCGCTGATGAATGCAAGCAGATGCTGCAAGACGCGGGCGTGGAGATTATCTCCGGCCCCGGCCCGCGCAAGGGTGCCCTGCGCCACCGCGACGCCGTAAGCATGTACGCCCGCGACCCCGACGACAACCTGCTGGAGTGGATGATTTACCTCGATAAATAGGCGGCAAAATTGATTCTTTGGCAATTACAGTATTACGGCGCAAGGCTTCAAACCTCGGAAACATGGCCCTAAAAAAGGAGGCCATCATGGGCAGGCTGGACGGCAAAGTGGCGATAATCAGCGGCGGTGCTCGCGGCTTTGGTGCGACGGAGTCCAGGCTCTTCGCGCGAGAAGGCGCCAAGGTCGTTATCGCGGACATCCTGGATGGCTTGGGTAAGCAAGTCGAAGCTGAAATCGCCGAGATGGGCGGCGAAGCCACCTTCGTCCATCTGGATGTGACCAGTGAAGCCCAGTGGGATAACGCCGTACAAACGGCCGTGAATGCCTACGGCAAGCTGAATATTCTTGTCAACAACGCAGGTATTGCACTGCAGGGACGTGTGGAAGACACCACCGAAGAGGAATGGGACAGAGTCCTGGATGTCAACGCCAAGGGTGTATTTCTTGGCACGAAAGCTGTAATTCCAGGTATGAAAGAGGTAGGCGGCGGCTCCATCGTGAACATTTCTTCTATTGCGGGCCTGGTTGGGAGCCAGCTTACTGCCTACAGCGCTTCCAAGGGCGCTGTGCGCCTGTTAACCAAGTCAACAGCCATCCAGTATGCAGAAGAGAAAATCCGGTGCAACTCTGTGCATCCAGGAATCATGATTACCGACATGACTACATTTATGCGGGAAGACCCCGAAGTGAATTCTCGTTCGCTGGCTCGCATTCCTATGGGACACTATGGGACTGTCGAGGACGTAGCCAATGGTGTGCTGTTCCTTGCATCGGACGAGTCTGCGTACATGACAGGCAGCGAACTGGTCATTGACGGCGGCATCACGGCGCAGTAGGGGATAGAGGCGCTATGTGCTCCGGCTCCAGTGTCTTGGCCAGCGTTAGCGTATCCGGGCTTAGATTGCCGTCGTAAAGCTCGTAATTCGCGGCGAACTCGTTAAGCACGGCTTGTTTGACGTCGTCGTAAGAGACCTGCCGCAGCTCGTTGCGCAGGCTGCCCGTGGTGTCAGGCCGCCAGTCGATATCAAGCGCACGGTACACCGGCGTCAGCACGTCTATGATGCGCTCCACGCCGTCCACGACGACCACGCCTCCCACGTGGGCCGCCTTCCTGATCAGGCGCTGGCCCACGCCCATGAGCTTCGTCTCGCCGCGGGCGTTTACGCTGTGCCGGCCAGGGCAGTACTCGCCCGATACCTCGCCCACGTGGGCGTCCACTCCCAGGCTGCGAAACGCCCTCGCCATCAGCCCGGCGATCTCGTCAAACCGCTCCATAACGCCGTCGTGGGGCGACGCTGCGTTTACGGGGATGGTCCACGAGAACGCCAGCGTATCGCCGTGGAACACGGCTGCCCTTCCCCCCGCCAGACGTTGGATCGCCTCGAATCCACGCTCACGAGAGGCGGACGGCGTCGGCGTATCCCTCCGCGCGGGTGTCTTGCGGACCGAACGCCACAACGTCCGCCGGTCTGTACAGGCGTAAGGTCTCAGGCTCATCGCCGGTGGAGACCCGTCTAAGCAGCGCCCGAGACACCGCCGTGTCCAGCGCGGGCCGCTCCGCGAACGATTCGGTTACAAGTCTGATGCTTCTCATTGCTTTTGCGTCCACATGGATTGGCCTGGGGATGCCAACTGCCCGCGTCGTCCGTCAAACCGAGCGCCCCGACGCATGCTGTCATTCCAGGCCGACCACATGTCGTTCCGAGCGCAGTGAGGAATCCAGAGCATACGCCTATTTGCTGGCGCAACGCCTGAGATTCCTCGCCTCGGAGTGCATTTAATCGGCCAATCCAGGTTAGCACACCCTGTTTTCCGGGGCCGGTGATATACTGACGCCGCACAAACTCGCAGCCCGGCAGCAGTCAGGAGACTCTACCATGAAGATCAAAGAGATATGCGCCGTGTCCCTCAACATTCCCAAGACGCCCCCGAAAACGCAGGCAAGACGGCCTGGCTGGAACACACACGCCAGGCGGGCGCTGCCGATCAACAAGTACCCGGAATTTCCCAGGATGCACGGCCAGATGCCCGGCGCCAACACCAGCGCAGATGTCTGGGTGCAGGTCACGGCGGAGGACGGCACATGGGGCCTGGGCCAGTGCAGCTTCGGTGAGATCACCGCCTCCATCGTGGACTACCACTTCGGCCCGCTACTGGAAGGCCGCGACTGCCTGGCCACGGAGTTTCTAAACGACCTCATGTGGCGCTCCACGCACAGATTCGGCGCGGCGGGCCTGGCCAGCGTGGCGCAGTCGGGCATCGACCTGGCACTGTGGGACCTCAAGGGCAAGCTGCTGGGACAGCCCGTATACAGCTTGCTGGGAGGCCCGTCCCGAGACAAGGTGGAGATCTACGTCACCTCCGACGACCTGGACTGGTCCATGGAGCTGGGTTTCAAGGCCTTCAAGGTCAGCAACCCGGTCCACTACGAGGAGGGCCTGGCCGGCCTGGACATCCTGGAGGAGCACATAGGCAAGGCCCGGGAAGCAGTCGGCCCTCACGCGGAGCTCATGTACAACCCCGTCATGTCCTTCAACGTGGAGTTTGCGATACGGGTGGCTGAAAGGCTGCGTCCCTTCGGCTTGCGCTGGCTGGAGGAGCCGCTAATTCCAACGGACCTGGAAGGTCACATCGAATTGCGTAAGGCTATCAACTGGGTGCCGCTTGCGACTGGCGAGGACCACCACGGGCGTCACGCCTTCCGCCAGCTTGTGGAGCATCGCGCCGTGGACGTGCTGCAGCCGGACATGAAGTGGTGCGGCGGCCTCACCGAGGCCATCAAAATATACGCCATCGGGGAGGCCGCCGGCATCATCACCATACCCCACGCAGGCGTCGGCACACCCTGGGGGCAGCACTTCGCCATGGCTATGCCGGAGTCACCAATGGCCGAGTTCTGGATGGGCTCCGACCCCGGCGTTCCGCTGGAGGAGGTGTGGCCCATACCTGGTTTGGCGGTGCCCAAGGACGGCTACGTGGTGCCCTCTGACGCGCCCGGATTCGGCATGGAGATTCACCCCGACTGGATTGAGCCTTGGGACCACACCGCCGCAATCAAGGCCCGCCGAGGCATTGGCTAGCTCATGAAGGTAACGTCTTTTGAAACGGGCTTTTACCTAATAGCCGCTGCCCGTGACGCAGTCAGACTCCACCCGCAGAGACATCTCGCGCTTCGAGCCGACAACGGCTGCCAGTGCGTCCCAAGGATGGCCACGAAGGCATGCGCTACACGTACATGGAGCGCCCGCCGAAGCTTCGTGACGGCGATGCAATCACGCCTGCCCCGGCTCCGCCCCCGGCGCTCCGCTTGAGGAAGCCTGCGTCCCACTCCGGGCGTGGCCGTGCCGGAAAACGGCTGCCTTGTCCTAATCGACGCCCCCCGGGTTTCGCATCGAGAGGACTCTAAGCAACTATCTCAAACAGGCGGATGCCTCCTTCCCGCCCACTCGCCCTGGGGCTCTTGTTCCTGGGGGCACATCCCCCAGACCCTCTGCCGGAGGGGGAGAGCCCCTCTGGACTCCCCTCAGACAATTTTAAGATAGTGACCAAGTGGACGAAGCGGCGGCGCCGGCTTTACCCAGTCGGTGTCCCCATCAACGTGTCCTCTATTGACGTTGCCCTTCGGGAGACCGACAATTACGGCGTTTCGGGGCTTCGTGCGTGCCCCGATGGGGCCGAATATGGACGTAGTGTCAATTTGGCTTACATGCTGTCTATGTTTTGGATGAGTTGTATAAGGTGAAAAATACCAAAGGTCTTCTGTCAGGCGTCAAGGTGGTGGAGCTGGGGTGCGGCG
>JACZVF010000054.1 GCA_022572805.1 Chloroflexota bacterium | reverse complement strand
CAACATCACTCTGTTTCCAGGCGACATGATCTGGATGGGTACCGACGGCGCTACGCAAAATATGAAGCCCGGCGACATCTGCGAGGTGGACATCGACGGCATCGGCGTGCTCAGCAACCCGATAATCGCGGAGGCGTAGACCATGGCCACGATCAACTCTGCCCTGGGTCCTATGGACACTTCAAATATGGGTTTCACGCTGTCTCACGAGCATGTGATTGTCACGTCTGCGGGTATTCAGCAGACTTACCCGGAGTTCATTGATCGCGAGGGGACGATTTCGCGGGCCGTTCGAGACCTCAAGAGCGCATACAACGAGGGCCTGCGGACCATTATCGACGTCACGACGGTAGACCTGGGCCGGGACATTCGTCTGCTGGAGCAGGTCTCGCGGGAGTCGGGCGTGAACATCATCTGCGCGACCGGCGTGTGGAGGGATATTCCCAGGGTCTTCTGGACGGCCTCTCCGGACGACATCGCGCCGCTTTTCATCAGGGAAATTGAACAGGGCATAGAGGGAACAGACATCAGGGCCGCCATCATCAAGGTGGCCAACGACATGGGCGGCGTGACTGAGGAGGGAGAGATTATTCTCAGGGCGGCCGCAAGGGCGCAGAAGGCCACCGGCGTGCCCATCTCCACGCATACGTGGGCGCCTGAGCGGGTGGGGGAGCAGCAGGTCCGCATCTTCGAGGACGAGGGCGTGGACCTGAACCGGGTCTACGTGGGCCACAGCAACGACTCGACAGACATCGGCTACCTCCTCGGTTTGCTGGAGAAGGGCGTGTGGATTGGCCTGGACCGCTACCCCGGCATGCGTCCGGAGCTTCCCAACTGGGAGGCGCGCACCGAAACGGCCTACAAGCTCATTGAGGCCGGCTTCGCAGACCGCATTATGTTGGGCCACGACTGGTCCGTGTCGCTGATGATAGCAAACCGCGAGACGCGTGCCGCCCGCGACGCCGGCAACCCTGACGGGTACCTGTTCATCACCAGGAAGGTGCTCCCCAGGCTCCAGGAGCTGGGCGCTTCATCGGAGGACATTCACAAGATCATGGTGGACAACCCCCGACGCTTCTTCGAGGGGCAACGGTAGTCACTGAAGAAGGCTATCTAACAGGAAGGAACCTTAAGAAATGCCAGGAACAGAGCAGACCTTGATTGATCTGGACGCCCGTCGAATGAAGGCTATGACCGATGGCGACGTGGCAACGCTGAAGGCTATACTCGCCGATGACCTCAGCTACTTTCATTCGTCGGCCAGGGTGGACACGAAGAAAAGCCTGATTGAGGGCATGGAGAGCGGCGCAACATCTTTCGACTCCATCGAGCCGGCAGACGTGGAGGCCCGGGTCTATGGCTCGTCGGGTGTGGTAACGGGCACAGCGCGGTTCAGGGTGTCAACGCAGGGCCGGAAGCTGGACTTCGGCGTGCGCTTCACCGACGTCTGGGTGCAAAAGGATGGCGACTGGCGGATGGTGGCCTGGCAGTCGACCAAGCTGCCGGGTTAACCGCGGCGGTCAAGCAGACCAATGTATGGGAATGGCTAGGCCATCAAAGTCGCAATCGGAATTCCGTCTCTAAGTGTGGCCAATCGGGCTTGGTGCGATTGGCGGTGAAAAACGTCCGCTGGACTGTCGATCTCTAGCCGAACACTGGCGCCAAGTTCCAAGCGCGGCCAAGCGGGCCTGGTTCGGCTGGCGGCGTAAAGCGTCCGCTGGCCAAGTACGGCCTTAGCTCAAAACTAACGCCCGATTCCAGGTGCGGCCCTGCCGGACATTCAAAACAAGAAAAGGCCCGTTCGACTGGCGAACGGGCCTTTTCGTTAAGAAGGTGCCCTAGGGAACACCTACCTGGGGCACCTCCCCGTACTACTAGCCAATTGTGCATCCTCCTTTCTAGAGACCCTCCACAAGCTATCATCATCTACAACCCTGTCTCCAGGCCCTATTATAACGGCGATTCAGGAATAATGGAACAACCGGGGCGCTAAATTTGTGTGTTTCTTGGGTGACGCGCGGATTTGCACGATAAGTCTTGCGGTAAAACAAATTCCGATACGCGGTGGGCGACGATGTAAGAGCGTGGCAAGCAGTGGGAAGCCGTGATGCAGGCGCGGTTACCAACGTTCGTGGCCAGAAATCCATTTGATGACTGCTACGAAAGGCATTCGCCGAGTGCTTACGAAGATGAAACTATCGTGAGTTTCGCCTTTTCAGACGACATGCGGCGGAGTCTCGACCAAAATCCGGCCAATACCTTGGAGAGCGGCCATTTCGCCGCGCACGCTCTATGTAGAATCAGTGCCAAAATCGTAGCGCAGGAACAGGTGGCTTCCGCTCCGTTTTATGCCCGCGAGCCTGCTCCACAGAGGACCGTCAGGGGCGAATATCTTTCCAGCCACAAGGCCCGGCCGCTCGGCAGAGTCGTCCCTGCCGGCAATCTGCGGCGCCAGCGTAAGAAACAGCTCATCCAGGCGCTTCTCGTCGAAGAAGTTGCCGATCAAACGCGGCCCGCCCTCCACCAGTACGACATCTTCGCCACCGGCCTCGCCCACGGCGTCCAGTATCGCCTGCGCGGTCAAATACGGGTCGCTCTCAATGGCGGCAACCTGAACCGACTGCGGCGGCCGGCGCCGGATGATCTCGTCCCTGCCCCCGGTAGTTGTAACGATGAGGACATGCACCTCGCCGGACTGGAACACCCGTCGGTCAAAGTTGAGCTTGCCGCCGGCCGTCACGATTACGTTCAGCGGCGGTCCCTCCTTGCCCATCTCTCTGCGAAGCGCCGCGTATTCCTCGGCAAGCTCTGGGAAAACATAGTCGGGCGTCCAAACGTGATTTCGCACATCCCTGAAAGTTCCGGCTCCGACTACCACGGCATCGGCGGCCGCCCGCAGGAGGCCCATCACCATTCGGTCTTGCCGCAGCTCGCCGCTGATCGGACCGCCGCCGGACTGTCCGGGCAAACTCAGGGATACAACCCCGTCCAATGTGCTCACGAAGTTGCCGATGACGTACGGCCGGTCGGGGTGCGGCGGGAATCGGAGAGGGCCGTAGAGTTTCAGGAGCTCAACCGGAAGGGGCAAATCCACCCCCTGGCCGTTAGCGGCCTCCCAGAGCGACTCCAATGGAGCCAATTCTTTCATTTGGACAATCCGCTGATGGTATAAAACTCCGCCCTGAGCGCTGGATCGGTTTCGTAGGCGCCCCGCCAGAAGGTTGTTCTGGTCGTCGGGGAGATTTCCCGGACTCCCCGCATTTGCGTGCACAGGTGGTACGCCTCGAGATAGACGGCAACCCCGTGCGGCTTGAGCATGTCCTTAAGCCCGTTCACGATTTCCTCACCGATTCGCTCCTGGACCGTAAAACGCTTGGCGAACAGGCGCACCAGCCGCGTAAGTTTTGATATGCCGATGATGCCTTCGTGCGCGATGTACCCGACGTAAGCGTGGCCGTAAAACGGCAGCACGTGATGCTCGCAGAACGAGTAGAAGTGTATCGGCCCTTCGACCACCTGGCTTTGTCGGCAGTCCGGTCCGCCTCGACACTCCGTCTCGAAGACCTTGAGCAGCTTCGGGTCGCCGTCATAGCCCTCGGTTGCGTCGAAGAGCGCCTTGATGAAACGCTTCGGCGTCTCCGTTGTAGCCGGCGTATCGAGGTCCATGCCAAACGCCTCGAAGATCTCAGCCACATAGCTCTCGAATTTGCGAATCTTCTCGGCGGGAACATTGCGGCGTGTTATGCCCATTGCCGAATCGAAATCTTCCGGGTCCAGGTCGCTGGTCATACTCTTGCCTCCTGCTCGTAAAAGGTTCAGGCGCACTCGGTGATGGGAAGGGTCAGGATACCGTTCGCAAGCTCGACCGCCCTCAATTACACGTTTTGGGCGATAGCAGCGGCTACCGAGTCAACTAGGCCGATCGCGAACTCGTAAGGCGTATTTCGGAGGGACGGCTACGGCGAGGGTCGTGTGGATGCGGCTTGCCGGGCGTCACCCTCCGTACAGCGGGATGCGGGCGCCGTTCACCATGCGTGCCTCGTCGGAGCAAAGGTACATGACGGCCGCGGCGATCTCCTCCGGCGTGGTCCACGAGGCGTTTTCAGGCGTTGGTTGTCGGTCCCGCTTATGTTCCACGTCTATGGTGCGAACCAAGATAATGTTCGCCGTTACGCCGGTATCTTTAAGCTCCTGTGCCAGGGATAGCGTCAGCACTTCCTCTCCGGCTTTCCCGACCGCGTAGGCCGCGCTGTTGCCTCGCGGGTCGAGGGCCCTTGGAGAAGATATGACCAGAAAACGGCCCCATCCGTCGGCAACCATGAGCGGCACAAACGCCTGGGCAAGATTGTAGGTCGTCCACACGTGTTGCTGAATCATGGTAGACAGGTCGTCTTGCGCCAGGTCTACCACCTTCTTACCGCCTACGTATCCACCGACCAGATTAAGCAAGATGTCGGCACGCCCGAATTTTGTCATTACATCCGTTGCGGCGGCTCGTGCAGCCTCGGGCTTCGTGAGGTCTGAGGAGCTCAACAGAAACCTGTCCTCGGTCAACCCCAGCTCCGAAACCAGCTGCGTGAGGGGTTCGGTGTCACGGCCCAGGAGCGCCAGCCGGGCGCCACGCTCAGCGAGCTGTCGCGCCACGACTTTTCCCAGGCCACCACCGGCGCCGGTGATGATCGCAACCCTGTCTTTCACGTCAATCTTTAGGTCCCCCCGTACACATGAAAATGATGGCCCATAGCTCCAAGAATTTGTGATCTCCGATCCCTGGATACGACGGGAGTTATCATCGCGAAAGGCAGTATAGTAATGCTCCGCGGCACTGTCAACGCGGGCCCATCGAGCGGCCTCTCGAAGATTAAGGCCAACACGCCCACAAATTTCCAGCCCTGGAAACGCATATCAGCGTCTGGCGAACCCGTTGCTTTTCGATCACGCGGTGAGCACTCAGATGTCGTGTCCCTCCTGCCGGGATGTGGGATCCGCCTGCCCTTCATGTCCCTCCGGGCCTTCCTGCGAGAGACCGCCGCCGACGGCCTGTTCAGAGCTGCCGGACCTCTTTTGCATGACATCCTTGAGGAGCTGGTCGAATTGCGTCGAGGCCCCTGTGAGTGCAGTGAAGTCTGCCCCGCTCATTACCATCAGATCAACAGCCGTCAATGCCCTGGCCGAGGCCGAATGGCGGGAACCCTGTAGCAATGACCTCTCGCCGAAAAAGTCTCCTGGACCGAGCTCTGCTACCTGCTTCTCCACCCCGTCGCCGTGGGATATTATCCCAACGCGTCCCTCCAGCACTACGTAGAGATTGCGAGCCGGTCCGCCCTCCCGAAACACGGTCTCGCCGGCGTCGTAGTGCGCCCTGGACACACCCTGGCTTCCGGTACTGTCTAGCCTGACGATGTCGCGGCGGAAGATGAACTCAAGCGTCCAGTCTATTACCACCTTCAGCTTCCGCTCCAACCGAGGAAGCTGGTACAGGTAGTAGGTGCGATACAGCCACCATGCCGGAAATCCGGATATCTGGAATCCCATCACGTCGCCTGCGGCTGAGAACCTTCCGAGTGGAACGAACACTCCACGGCTTTTATAAGAAAACGGGCTGGGCCTCCCGCCTTTGATGCCGGCAAGGATGTTCTTGGCGACGTGCCTGCCTTGCCTCAGGGCGTATTGGGCCGTAGGCGGGGTGGTCCCGCCCTGGAGCAGGTCAGGGACGGCGGCGCAGTCTCCCACCGCCCAGATGCCGGAGTGCTCCGGAACCGAGAGGGTCTCATCCACCACCAGGCGCCCTCGCGAGTCGCGGCTCCCCGGCACGGTCTCCAGCAGACGGTTGGGCGAGGAACCGATTGCGGCCACGATAGTCCTGGTGGCAATTTCCTGCCCGTCGTTCAGGACTGCCCTCTGGACCGCGGCGCCCTTAATACGGCTGCCGAGACGGATCTCGATGCCCCTTTTCTCCATCACCCGGTGGCTGAAGGCCGCCTGATTCTCGTTGAGCTCTGGAAGAATCCTGCCCGACCCCTGAAGCAGAACGACCCTGACATCGCCTGGGGATACATTTGGGTAGTCCCGTGCGGCCTCTCTAACGAAGGAGTTGATCTCCGCCGCCACCTCCACTCCTGTGTAGCCGCCCCCCACCACGACGAAGGTGAGCAGCTCCGCCTTCTCCTCGGCATTGTTCTCGACCTCCGCCCTTTCGATAACGCTGATGAGGTGGTTGCGGAGCGCAAAGGCGTCGCCCAGCGTCCTGAAGGGGAAAGCGTGCTCCGTCATGCCCGGTACATTTGAGAGGTCGGTGCTGCTGCCAACGGCAATTATCAGGTGGTCATACGGGATGCGGTCGTAGTGCGCGTGAGTGCCGGGATAACGTATGATTACGTCGCGATTCTGTGCATCGACGGCCTCCACTTCGGCCTGACGGAAGTTGGCCGATGGCAGCAGACGTCGAATTGGGTTTACGATATGCGGAGGCTCGACGCTGCCGGAGACGACTTCGGCCAGCATAGGTTGGTACAAAAAGAAATTGTCCCGGCTTATCAGAGACAGACTGATCTGGCCCTTCCTTACGGCCTTCTTTAACCCCAGGGCGGCGTAGACTCCCCCGTAGCCTCCACCGAGGATTACTACCCTGGGCGGGCCTTCATATTCACTACGCTTTCCTTCAGGTGTCACAGACATCTCCGCCTCCTCGCCTGGGTTTCCCTGGTGATCTCTGCACCCTACTGTACAGCTAAGTCGCACCCCTTTGAGGGTGTTCCCATGCGCAAGGCCCCAGTTTTCCAGCCGGCGTTCATCTGGATTGATTGTACGGAGCATTCCAGGGAAGGTGGAAGATATTTGGCAGACCAGAGGTATCATTACGTTTGATTCACCCAAGGACTCGATTCCGTAAGATTGCGCGAAGGCCTGTCTGCTGTCGCGCCATATCGGAGGATTTTTCCGTGCTGACCTGGCGCATCCTGGCCGGGGCCTGTGACGCGCAACCCGATTGACCGGCCGGCCACTGGTAAATACCATGAACGGGTAGGCGGTCATTGCGCCCAGCGATAGGGGAAGGGAGTTGAGATGATAGATGGGGTAGTAGGCGTCATTATCTGGACGGACAGACTGGACGTGATGACGGAGTTCTACAGGGACACCTTGGGGTTTCCAGTGCACTCTATCCGGCCAAACTTTGTCGCCTTTGAGTGGGGTGGCATGCGGTTCAGCATAGGCACTCACGAGCACGTGAGCGGCAGGACGACGGAGCCGGAGCGGATAATGATCAACCTGGGCGCGCAGGACATCCAGGGCGTCTACGCTGCTTTGACGGCCAAAGGCGTGGAGTTCGTGCGCCCGCCGGAGCAGGAGCACTGGGGTGGATGGGTCGCCACGCTGCGAGACCCCGACGGCAACACGCTGCAACTGTTGCAGCAGCCAACGGAGTCCTGATATGTAAGATTCGTCCTTTACTCTGATGATGGCGATGCTGGATGACATTGAGCCTGCCGTTCGACAGGCTCAGGGCGAACGGGCTGTTTACTTTACGTTCGTTCGTGGTGTCCGACTCAGAAATAGGAATATCTTCGGACTCCGCCGCAGCGGAGAGCTTGTCGAACCACGAGCTTTTACGGCTTCATTCGTAATCCTGCCAAGCAAGCTTTCCTAAACTACCGGACGCGTCTCGTAAAACTTGGCCTGCTGCTGGTAGGTGTATGCGGCACGAAATACCGTGGCCTCGTCGAAGGGCTTGCCCGCGATCTGCAGGCCCACTGGCAGCCCGGCGGACGTAAAGCCGCACGGCACCGAGATGGCCGGCATGCCGGTAAGGTTGTACGGCCCGGTGAAACTGGGCGCCCGCGACGTTGTCATGGCGTCCATCTCGTCGAAGCGGGGCGCAGTCGTCGACATGGTGGGCGACATCACCACGTCCACCCGCTGCAGTATCTCCGCGAACTCCCGCTTGAGCACATTGCGGACACGCTGCGCCTGCACATAATCCGCGGAGGAAAACAGGCCGCCCACCCGGAAGCGCGCCCGCACCATGTCGCCGAATAGCTCGGGCCGGTTAATCAGGTTGTTGCGGTGGTATGTGAAAGCCTCGCTAAACATGATGACGGGCTGAGCCGCGCCGGCGTGGTCCAGCATTGGCGCGGAGACCTCCTCCACAGCGGCGCCCATGTCCTCGAAGGAGCGGATGGCGGCGTCGGCGATAGCCTTTACCTCGCTGTTGATCCGGTCGTCGTCGGAAAAGAAGTAGTGACGGGGCACGCCGATGCGAAGGCCCTTCACGTCTTCCCGTAGCGACGCGGAGTAGTCGGGCACAGGCGCGCGGCTGGTTGTCGGGTCCCTGGGGTCGTGGCCGGCGATGGCCTGCAGCATGATGGCCGAATCTTCCACCGTCCACGTCAGCGGGCCGCAGTGGTCCAGGCTCCAGCTCAGCGGCACGACGCCGAAGCGGCTCACGCGGCCGTAGGTCGCCTTGATGCCGGCTATGCCGCAGAATGCCGCTGGTCCGCGGATGGAGCCTCCGGTGCACGAGCCCAGCGTCCCCATGGCCAGGCCCGCCGCGATGGCCGTCCCCGAGCCGCTGCTGGAGCCGCCGGGAATGTGGTCCAGGTTCCAGGGATTCCTGGCCATGGGAAATCCGTTACTCGGGTCCGGGCCGCCCAGGGCGAACTCGTGCATGGAAAGCTTGCCCAGCAGCACTGCGCCCGCCTGGCTCAGCCTGGCCGTAGTGGTGGCGTCCTCCGTAGGCACGCGGTCGGCCATAACCTTCGAGCTGGCCGTCGTGCGCACGCCCTTGGTGTCGTAAAGGTCTTTCAACGCGATGGGAATGCCGTGCAGCGGGCCCCGGTACTCTCCGCGCAGCATCTCGGCCTCGGCGTTGCGGGCCTGCGCCATCGCGCCCTCGTACAGGACGGTGATGTATGCCTGCATCTTGGCGTCCAAGGCGTCTATGCGCTCCAGGAAAGCCCTGGTCAGCTCGACAGGCGACAGCTCGCCGGACTTCAGGAGCCTCCCGGCCTGCGGAATTGTCAGGTAGTGGAGTTCAGTCATGGCTTTGTACCGTTCCTATCTTTATGCTGCACTTATACTTGGGGTTCCCAGTCCGGGATGTACGTCATCGCCAGGTCTTCCGCGTCCAGGTCAAGCAGATGCATGCGCTCCAACGAGTCCAAATAGTGTTCATACATCGGTTTCAGGTGCTCCAACTCGGGCTCGTTCAAGTTCATGCCGGCCCGTTTTACCAGCGTGGCAAATTCTTCCAATGGGATGCCAGTGTTTTCACTCATAACGTCGTCTCCTGAATATCTGCGGCCAAGTCGGAGCTACGGTCCCTCTTCGTAGTATTGGCGGAGCGAGCGCGGCGGGAAGGGCTGGTACGGGAATTTCATCAGCGCCTCCTCGTCCAGCTCGATGCCCAGGCCCGGCGTAACGGGCAACTTTATGTATCCGTTTTCCACCTGGAACGGGGGGCTGGCCACCTGCTTTCCGAACTCCTCCAGGTTCACGAAATACTCCGTGATGAGGAAGTTAGGCATGGCCGCCGATACGTGAAGCGTCGCCGCCAGGCCTACCGTGGTGCTGTTGTAGTTGTGCGGCGAGACTGCCACGAAGTAGGCCTCGGCCATGGCGCCGATCTCCTTCAACTCCAGGATGCCGCCCACGTTGCAGACGTCCGGGTTGATGATGTCGGCGGCCTGCTTCTCGAACACCTCGCGAAACTCGAATTTTGTATAGAGCTCCTCGCCCGTGACCACCGGGATGTTGATTTCCCGCTTGGCCGCGGCCAGGGCGTCGATGTTCTCCGCCAGCACCGGCTCCTCGTACCAGAAGGGCTCGTACTGCTCGATCTCCCGCGCTATCTTCACGGCGTGCATAGGGGCCAGCCTGCGGTGCATCTCCACCAGGATGTCCACGTCGGGACCCACGGCCTGCCGAACCGCGCGGACGTTCTCAACAGCCGCCCGCTCCACATCTTTATTGATGAAGGTTCGCCAGGGCCCTGGAATGGGGTCGAACTTCATGGCGGAAAAGCCCATCTCCACTACCTGTTGGGCCTTCTCAGCCAGAGCTTCTGGTGTCTTCGCGCCCTCGGACCAGCCGTTGGCGTAGACTCGAATCCTGTCGCGGCAGGCGCCGCCGATGAGCTTGTGCACAGGGACGCCCAGCATCTTGCCGGTAACGTCGTGCATGGCCTGGTCGAGTCCGCTAACGGCGCAGTACAGGTCCATCGACCCACGTCTGCCGGCGAAATCGTCGTACACCATCTGCGTGAAGTGCTTGATGTTGCTGGGATCGCGTCCGATAAGGTAGCGCTTGAGCTGGTCGACGTGCGCCGTTATCTGCACGTCACGGTCGGCCTGCGTGTAGCACTCACCCCATCCGTGTATACCCTCGTCGGTCTCGATCTTCACGAAACAGAGGTTCTTACCTATGCCCGGATGGGCCAGAAAGGTCTTGATGTCGGTGATTTGCATTCAATCCTCCGGATTTCAGTGTTCAGTTATTAGTTATTGGTTCTTAGTCGTGTCTGTAGGGCGTTGAGCATTTTCCTAATATCAGTGGTTTCTGCTGACAAATGGTCGAATTCGGCGTCTGATAGGAAATTGAGATCGTGAGCCAGTATGAAATGGTACTCTAATTCGCTTGCGGAGCCGGACGCGATCGAAAGGAAACGCCCCAGTTCTGCATTGCCGTCTCTACCACATCCTTCGGCGATATTCGCAGGTATTGACGATGACGCCCGTCTAATCTGGCCGGTCATCCCGTAAATTTCTTCCCTTGGAAATGTGGCGGTGGCCTTGTAGCAGTCCAGCGTCAACTGATGACTCTTTTCCCAAACTTTGAGCTTCCGAAAATCCTGCATGAATTGGTTCGGCTCGCCTCGACGATCTTGATTGCATGAATAAGAGACTAAAAACTAATCACTAACTACTGTTAACTCATTGCGCTGTCCACCCTCCGTCGATGACCAGCTCGCTGCCGGTGACGTAGGCGGACTCGTCGGAGGCCAGGTAGAGGACTCCGTTGGCGACCTCATCGGGCTGGCCGAAGCGGCCCATGGGGATGCGTGATGTCATCAGCGCATAGTTTTCGGGTTCGGAGCGGCGACGCTCCGTCATAGCTGTGACGATGGGGCCGGGGTGGACCGAGTTCACCCGGATACCTTCTGCCGCGTACTGCACTGCGGCTGCCTTGGTGAAGACGCGCACCGCGCCCTTGGACGCCTGGTACTGCGGGCTGCTGATGTCGGTCCCCACCAGCCCCAGCTGTGACGAGATGTTGATGATGGACCCGCCGCCGGTCTTCCGCATCTCGGCTATGGCGGTCTTGGTGCCGAAAAACACACCCTTGGCGTTGATGTTCATGGTCTCGTCCCATTCCTCTACCGTGGTATCCTCGACCTTGCTGCCGCCCCCGCCAATGCCGGCGTTGTTCACCATGATGTCCAGCTTGCCGAACCTGGCGACCGTGGCCGCCACGGCCTCGTTCCAGTTGGTCTCGCTGGTGACGTCCAGGTGAACGAACAGACAATGCCCGCCGGTCTCGTTGATTTCCGCCTCGACCTGCTTGCCCTCGTCGTCCAGCACGTCGCCTATGACGACGCTGGCGCCTTCTTTGGCGAAGAGCTTGGCCTCGGCTGCTCCCATGCCCCGGGAGCCTCCGCTTATGAATGCCACTTTGCCTTCCAGTCTCATTTTGTTCCTCCGTGTGTTCGGCTGATAACCCGCTGGTTAATGATCGAACGCCGTCTCGGCCTCCGCAAGCTCTCGGTATCGGTCCGCATCCTCCTGAAGGAGCAACCGCTGCTGGACCAGGTCCTGCGCCGCCTTGTCGATGGCCTTTACGTAAGCCTGCTTGGAGCCGTAACGCTCCTCCAGGGACGGACGTTGGTCTCCTGATTCCTCGCGTTCCGCTTTCGTGCGTGCAAATGGAAAGTAGCTGCCCGTAAGTCCGGCCAGACTCTTCTCGGCGGAACCAAGGGGCCGATAATTCCAGCCCGTGTACGTCGCCAGCGGCGCCTGCACGTGTGGAGTGCGTATCCCCGGGACCTCGTTGCCGTCGGCGTCAACCTGGGGCACCAGGACCTGGTACTCCTTGTCGAGGTCCTCTTTTGGCGGCTCCGCGATAATGCCGCTGTCGAAATCGGGGCCGTGGTCCTGCACGAAGAGTCGGTTGGCGCTGTCGGGATGCTTGACGCCGGGCACATGCGGGAAGCGTTCCTTGACCACGTCCACGGGAACGGCTGTCTCGTCCGACCGCCTGGGATGGCGGCTTTCCGGCGGCGGCGTTCCGTCGGTGGCCCATGCGTCCAGCGCGTCCAGCAGCGCCCGCAGCAGGGGAGTCGTGTTCAGCGGATTTGACGGGTACTGGTGATTGCCCTGGGATGGCCCCTTGGCCAGCGGGTCTGCGCTGTGCTGGGACCCGGCGAAGCAAAAGATGCGAACGTTCTCGGGCTCCGGCAGGTCATTGCCCAGCGAGTCCATGTGAGACAGCGAGGCCCTTCGCTCCCAGTACTCTGCCGAGGTCTGCGTGTGGATAATCAGCGGGTCCGTGTCCGGCCTCTTGAGAATGGCGTCGGTCTTGCCGGTAAGCGCGTCTGTGCTCTCGGCGTACGCAAATGGGAACTGGTCGCACGGGTAGTTGTGATGGAAATGCTGTCTCGGGAACCTGTCGGGCTGCGCGAAGCGGTAGTTCAGCACGATGCGACCGCCGCCGGCCACGTGGGGCGATATGGCGTCGAACACTCGTCGTCCATCCGTGTCGGCGTTGAAGCCCCGGTACACGAACTCCCGCAGGAAGCGCCCGCTTTGGGAGCGGCCCCAGGCGTAGGCCTTCTCCATGCCAACGTTGCGTTGCCTCATCGGATTAGGCACGCCGTTTTCGTCCTGCTCATGGTGCATCAGGAACGAGATGAGGTCTCGGAGGCCTGACAGTCCCAGCCCCATGACCTTGGGATTTTTCGCGGAGTAGATCAAATCATATATCCAGCCGGGCCGGAAGCCGTCTTCCAGGTACACGTGCCGGCTGGAATTCGTGAGACTGCCGTCGCTGCTCTGCATCGAGAAGCTCCACCTGTCGGCGGGAATGGCTACCTTGTCGTCATACGGGTACTCCCGCATGGTGAAAGTGGCCTGAGTGGTGTCGGTGGTGGCCGCCTCGTAGCTTTCGGCGTAGTCGGCGGCCGACAGCGGACGGTACCGGACCTCCGGAGTCTCGACGATGAACTCGGTGCGTACATCGCCCGTAATTGCTTCCCCGTTTTCGGTGACTACGGGTAGACGCATGGAGAGTTGGTCGTGCATGGGCAACACGTCCCCCTGCCAGCCGGACCACACTATCGAGTAGCCCCGCCGCATGAGAAAGGCGTTGCCTGCATGCTCGGCCGTGATGGGCCTGTTGCTGTGCACGCCGTCGTTGAAGAACTGCAGGAGGCGCTTATTGCCGCGGTTGCACACGTCGTAGATAAGCCGCCGGTTGCCGCGTTCAAGGTCGGCGGGCCGCAAGATGTAGAGGTCCGTGGAGTATTCCACCAGGCCGTCGGCGTTTCGGGGCGCAAGCTTCAGGTCCGTGATGGCGGCATTGGCGGGGTCGTCGGGGTCGATGGCGAACTCGACAGTGCCTTCAATGGCCTCGTAGGAGCCAACATCGCCAAAGACCATGCCGTCGGCGAAGGCTTTTGGGGTATGGATGTTCAACCGG
>JACZVF010000053.1 GCA_022572805.1 Chloroflexota bacterium | reverse complement strand
GTCGAAGCGGGACCACTTCGGCTACGCCGTGACGGCGGGCGTCGGGGGCGCGGTCATGGTAGGCCTGGTGGCCAACCTGGAGGGCGTGCTGGAGTTCATGCGCTTCAATGCCATCGGGTCCCAGGGTTTCTGGGACTGGATAGCGATAGATGGTCTCGACGGGCCGGCAACGGAGAGCGCAACCAGTTGGATGCCCCAGGAGTTCTGGTGGTGGTTCCGCGCTACCCGCGTTATCAACACATTCGATGGCGGTTCCGGCATCGACTACACCATCGAGGAGTTCCCCCTGTTTAGCTACGTGCTGGGGGACTTGCACCCGCACGTAATGTCGGTACCCTTTGCCGTAATGTTCCTGGGCATCTGCCTGAACTTCTTCAGGTCGCCGATAGCCGGGTGGTCGTTGAGGAACGTACGAGGCTACGTCTTTATCATTGTTGCCGCGCTGGTTTTGGGCGGCCTGGCCTTCACTAACATGTGGGACCTGCCCACCTTCGCGGCGTTGTTCGTTGCGGTGGCCGCCTTGAGGACGTTCCGAGATAAGAAGAGCAGCCTTAAGAGCATGGCGATATACGTTGCGCCTACCGTCCTGGCGGTATTCGTGCTGGCCTTCGTCCTGTATTCGCCGTACTTCCTGAGCTTTCAGGCCGGCGTTAAAGGCGTCGGCGCAGTGGACACCACCACCAGGGGAGTCCACGTACTCCTCATCTGGGGCCTGTTTCTGATAGCGGTGGTCCCTTTCATGCTGGCGACCTTCTGGCAGACGACGGTGCGGCAGGACTGGCTCAAGCTGTCGGCAATCGCCCTGGGCATCGCATTCATTCCATGGCTGGTATGGGCGGGCATGTTTACGCAGGGCGAAGGCGGACTCGGTGACGTTGTAGGCCGGTTTTTCCACGTTCTTCCGTTCGGGGTGCTTATCACTATCGGCGTGTACAATACCATCTGGTTGGCCCGCGAAGACGACGACGGCGGCAAGCTTTTCGCCATGGCGTTGGCCACCACCGGGATTCTCCTTATCATGGGCCCGGAGCTGCTGTTCATCACGGACTTGTTCGGGTCCCGCATGAACACGGTGTTCAAGCTTTACTACCAGGCATGGCTGCTGCTGGCCGTGGCTTCCGGTTTTGCTATTTACCAGTGGAAATCACTCAGAATATCCCTGCTGGGCTGGCGTCGTACTTTGACAACGCTATGGGCAGCAGCTTTCATAGCGTTGTTGGCGGGCTCGCTTTATTACCCTCCGGCAATCGTGGTCTCCAAGAGCGAGCTTAGCCGGCAAAACGCCACGTTGGACGGCCTCAAGTTCACCAGCAGCTCCGAGTACGACGCCATCGAATATCTGCGAAGGAACGCCGAGCCGGGCTCAGCCATCGTGGAGGGCGTTGGCGAGTGGTTCGACTGGGGGCTGGTGTCCCGCAGCACCGGCATACCCACGGTATTAAACTGGCCCGGCCACCAGGTCCAGTGGCGAGGCTCCGACGAGCAGTTCGCAGGGCGAGAGGACGACGTCGCCCGTATCTACCAGACGCTGGACGCCGTGGAGACGCAGAACCTTCTGGATAAGTACGACGTAGATTACGTGTACGTAAGCCGCCGCGAACGGGACAAGTATGGAACGGAGGGGTTGGACAAGTTTCCGACGTTCATGGACCAGGTTTTCCAGCGGGACGACGTAACCATTTACCGCATTCGGGAGTAGATCAGGCGCAATTCCGGACGCAGCACCTAGTCACTATCTTAAAGTCGTCGTGGGGGAGTCCGGAGGGCCTGGGGGATGTGCCCCCAGGAACAAGACCCCTTTGGTGGGCGGGCGGGAACAAGGCATCCGCCTTTTTGAGATAGTTACTTAGCGCCCAGAAAACGAAACACGGATTCGCTTTGGCAAGAACAAAATGGCAACTGAACAGCTAACAGATGCGATCGAGTCACCTCCCGCCTCTATCGGTGGCGTGGTTGGCCGCCTGCGGGACTTTTTTCGGATTGGAGCAGACGATGCCCTTTCCGATGATTCTTCCATAGGTGTAAGCAATGGCATCAGTCCAGGCGAATGGGTCTCGTATGGCCTGCTGATTCTGGTTGCCGCCGTCATGCGCCTGTGGGACCTGGGCTCCCGCGCCCTGCACCACGACGAGAGCCTGCATTCGTTCTTTTCCTGGGAGCTTTTCGACGGCAGGGGCTTCATACACAACCCAATGATGCACGGGCCGTTGCAGTTCGAAGCCAACGCGGCAATCTTCTTCGCTTTCGGCGACAGCGATTACACCTCCAGGGTTTTATACGCAGTGATGGGCACTATCCTGGTGGCGGTGCCCATTCTGCTCCGAAAACGCCTGGGCAGGCTGGGAGCGCTTCTGGTTTCGGCTATGCTGGCCTTCTCACCAGTGATGTTGTATTTCAGCCGATTCGCCCGCAACGACATTCTCATGGCTGTGTGGACGCTGGGCCTGATCATGACCATGTGGCGTTACATAGACGAGGGCAAAAACCGGTACCTATACATTGCATCCGGCCTCCTGGCGTTTGCCTTCGCCACCAAGGAAACGTCCTACCTGGTCACCGTCATTCTATGCCTGTTCCTCTTCGTAATAGCCACTCCGGACCACTGGCGGAAAGTGAAGCGCACCCTGCGGGTTACCGTAGGCGAGACTTCGCCTCCCTCGGCGCTCTGGCAAATCGGCGCCGGTATCTGGGGATACCTGTCGCACGGGATAAGGCTGTCGGAGTTCGGCAGGGCGGCGTCCTTCCTTTTGCTTCTGGTCACCCTTACACTACCCCAATGGTCCGCGGCGGTCAGCATTTTTCAGAACACTCCGCTGCTAAGCTGGTCCAACCTGACCCTGGCCAACCCGGAAACCACCAACCCCATCGGCGCGGCATCAGGAGGGGGCCTGGTTGTAGCCTTCGCGGTGGTGGTCGCAATGTTTGCTATCTCCATTTTCTTAGGATTCCAATGGCGGTGGGGGGTCTGGTGGCGCAGCGCCGTCATCTTCTACACCATATGGGCCCTCCTTTACAGCACATTCTTCACGAACTTGGATGGCCTCGGCTCCGGCGTTTGGCAGGGGTTGGGTTACTGGATAGCACAGCAAGATGTGGCGCGCGGAAACCAGCCCTGGTACTACTACTTCGTCATAACGCCGGTGTACGAGTACCTGCCCCTCCTGTTTGGAATCATCGCCGCCGTTTACTACACAAGGCGAAAAGATACCTTCGGGCGGTTCCTGGCCTACTGGGTGGTGGCGACGTTCGTTCTGTACACTGTCGCCAGTGAGAAGATGCCGTGGCTGCTGGTTAACATAAGCCTACCGCTGATCGTTATCACCGGGAAGTTCCTGGGGGAGACCATTCCACGGATAGAGTGGCGAAAGGGGGCTCCGGCGGCATGGCTGTCCCTGCTGGTTGGGGCGCCGCTGGCCATTATCGTACTGTGGCGTCTGGCCCTGTTTGGCGTAGGGGATGACGCAGATTCCGGCCTGCTGCTGCTTGTCGGTCTGTTGACCATCATGTTTCTTCTTGTCGCCGGCGGCGTATTCATGGCCATACGAGTCGGCAGAGGTAACTTTGTGGCCTTCGCAACTATTCCCGTCTTCCTGTTGCTGATGGCGTTGAGCATCAGGACCGGCCTGACGGCCAGCTTTCGGAACGGCGACACGCCCCTGGAGATGCTCGTCTACACACAGACCTCGCCGGATGTGACGCAGCTGATGCGTGACATCGCCAAGGCGGGCGCAGATTCCGGGGAGGAGCAAGCGCTGTCGATAACCATAGACCAGACCAGCGGATTCACCTGGCCGTGGGCCTGGTACCTCCGAGATTACACCAGGGTCAATTACCCTTCGTACAGTGGGTCCACACTGGAACAGGCCCCGGATTCGCCCGTGGTCGTCGTTCACTCAAACAATCAGGCAGAGGTCGACGATACGCTGAGTCCGATTTACGGGGACGCCGAGCTAATCAAGCACAGGTGGTGGTTCCCGGAAAGCACATACAGGGACGTTACAGTGGTGAAGCTTCTTAAAGGCGCGGTAGACCGGAAGGCGTGGCGGAGCGTCATGGACTACTGGCTGTACCGAGAAGGCGTGGCGGACCGAATCGGAAGCGAAAACGCCTACCTGTACGTGCTGCCCGACTTCCCCAGGGCATCCAATGCCGACGACTGAACATGAACCCCCAGCACACGACCGGCCCAAATTCTTCGTTGAGCGCCCCCGGTGATAAGCGCCTGACGCCCGCCAACAGTCCGCAAGAAAGAGCGTTTTTGCGCCTGCCGTTCTAGGGCGGTGTTCTTAGACGGTGTGCTAAGGTCGTTATGGGGAGTAATAATTGATCTCTGCAGGGAAATTCTGGATAGGTATTGGGTTCAGCGTAGCCTTTTTGGCCCTGTTCTTCTTGACCGTCGACGTGAACGAGATGGCCAACTCCCTGGCCGGAGCCAATTACATATTCCTGGCCCCGGCCATAATCGCGTACCTGGTGTCCGTGCTGTTCCGGACTCTGCGGTGGCGCGTGCTTTTGCGACACATGAAGCCGGTGAGCACCCGCAGGCTGTACCCGGTGGTGACCATCGGCTACATGGCCAACGCCATCCTGCCAATGCGCCTTGGGGAGATCGTGCGCAGCTACTACATCGGCGAGCGCGAAGGCATCAGCAAAACATCCGCCCTCGCAACCATATTCATCGAGCGGGTCCTGGACGCCCTGACCCTACTGTTTTTCATGGCGGCCATTGCGCTTTTCGTGCCCCTGTCCGGCCTGGCCCAGGCTTTCGGAGACAGGTCCGGGCTGGCATGGCCGTTCCTTGTGGCAGTGTTCAGCGCCCCGTTTCTCGTGGCCTTCGTGACGCTGCTTTTATTCGCGGCCTACCCGGACCAGACCAAAGCGGTCTCCAGGGCCTTTGTTCGTCCCCTTCCACAGCGGTTCGAGGCGCCAATCCGGGACATGATTGAATACCTCTTGCGTGGCCTGATACCGTTGCGCAACCCCCGTACGATAACCCACCTATTCCTGCTTTCAATACCTATCTGGCTGCTGGAGGCGCTGCTGTTTTTTTTCATTGCGCTGTCGTTCGATCTGCATCTCGCCTTCCCCGGCATAGGACAGATGGCGGTAGGCATGGTGCTGGTGACGGCCATCGCCAACATAGGCAGCTCCATCCCCGCCGCGCCGGGAGGCATAGGCCTATTTGAGCTAATCACCAGGGAGACGCTTGTTTTGCTGCCGCTGGCGTCCGTGGATAGGTCTGTTGCGGCCGGCTTCGCTACATTGACCCACGCCACCCTGATATTGCCGATGATACTGCTGGGACAGGTGTTCCTGTGGACCGGCCACATATCCCTGAGAAAGCTCACCAAGGCCGGGAAGGCAAACGCTGAGTTAGCTAATTCGAGCGCGCAAACCCCTTCAGGCTCTGCAGACGGCGCTGGTCGGACAACTACGCAGGTGGCTGAAGATGGGAGGGCGCGATGAAAGTCGGCATCGTGGGCGCTGGCGCGGCCGGGCTGGCTGCCGCGTACCACCTGGGCAAACAAGGGCACCAGGCTTTCGTGTACGAGCGCGCGCCATTTGTCGGGGGACAGGCCTCCACCTTCGACGTCGGCGGCGCGCGGCTGGAACGGGGCTACCACCACTGGTTCACCAGCGATACCGACATCATAGAGCTTACGGAGGAGATCGGCCTGGGCCATCAGATCCGATGGATTGACTCCACCGTGGGCACTCTCTACGACGGGCATATCTACAACTTCGTAACCCCTCTGGACCTGTTGAAGTTCAAGCCCCTGAGCCTGGTGGACCGCATCCGATTAGGACTCATAACCCTGTACTTGCAGAGGCAGAAGGACTACCGCAAGTACGAGAGCGTCACGGCCGACGAGTGGCTGCGGAGCCACGTTGGACGCGGAGGATACGAGGCGTTCTGGGAGCCCATGCTGAGGGGGAAGTTCGGCGAGAAGTTCTATAAACAGGTGGGCATGGTCTGGGTCTGGGGCAAGGTCCAGACACGCGTAAAGTCCCGCAGTAAGAGCATGCTCAAGGAGAGGCTGGGATATCCCATAGGAAGCTTCGCCGAAATCTTCGAGGTGCTGGCTGACAAGATCCGCGGCCACGGCGGCGAGGTGCACCTTAGCGCATCGGTGGAGCAGGTGCTGGTGACGGACGGGCGGGCTCGGGGTATGCGGGTTGGCGTCGAGGGCGGACAGGCGTCGGACCGGGACTTCGATGCGGTCATCGCTACGACGCCGTCCTACCTGTTCCCAAGGCTGGTGCCGGAGTTGCCTGAAGACTACCTGGCCAAGCTCGCCAACGCCCGCTACATGGGGGCCGTGTTACTCATACTCATCATGGACCGCCCGCTTTCCCATGTGTACTGGCTCAACGTCGCGGACCGCTCCATACCCTTCGTGGCGGTCGTTGAACACACCAATCTCATCAGCCCGGCACACTACGGCGGCAAGCACATCGTGTACCTGTCCAACTACCTGAGCGCGGACAGCCCTATGTATAAAATGGACCGCCAGGAGCTTTTGGAGGCCTATACACCGCACCTGAAGAAGATCAACCCGGAGTTCGACACCTCCTGGATAGAGGAGAGCTATCACCACCGCATAGACGCCGCCCAGCCCATTGTGGGCGTCAACTACTCGTCTCAGATGCCGGACCACCGGACGCCAATCAAGGGCCTGTACCTTGCCAATACGACGCAGGTGTACCCGGAGGACCGAGGCACCAACTACAGCGTGCGCATGGGCAACCTCGTTGCGGATATGGTGATGGAGGATTTGGCGTAAAGTTCAATAATGGCTAAAATCAGTGTATGGACATGAAAATGCTTCTTGATCGGCATCGCAATGAAATACTGGCATTGGCGAAAATGCGAGGCGCGCGAAATATTCGTGTGTTCGGTTCTGTCGCGCGCGATGAAGCTACGACAGACAGTGACGTGGATATACTGGTAGATATGGAGCCTGGGCGCAGCCTACTCGATCTGACTGGATTGCAATTGGATCTTGAGGAGCTGCTGGGGCGCGACGTGGACGTAGTCACCGAGAATGGACTTAGCCCCTACCTGAAAGACCGCATCCTGGCCGAAGCGACCCCAATATGAAGGAGCAGGATAAAGACAACAGTGTGTACCTCCTGCACATCTTGGATGCCATTCGACAAATTGAGGCCTACACAACGGAGGGTCGATCTGATTTCTTGGGTTCCCAACTGCAACTACACGCTGTTATCTGGAACGTTGGCGTCATCGGAGAAGCATCCCGGCAGATATCTCAACGTTTTAGGGACTTGCATCCCGAAGTTCATTGGCGGGAGATTGTGTCAATGAGAAATCGATTGGTACATCAATACTTCAATGTCGATCCGCATCTGGTTTGGGAGGTAGTTTCTGGGGATGTTCCTATCTTGAAATCCCAAGTCGAAGCCATGTTGGACGAATTGCAGGAATCGGCAGGCTCATGATGAGGTTGCGTTCCAGGTAGCGGGGCTTTATCCTATATCGTGATAAATTTATCAAGTTCTGGAGACGCCGTTTTTGACCTCCCAAAGCGAGGACCTTAGGCTCCGTATCCGCGAGGCTATCCGCGCACAGACCAAGACTAACGTCAACGTTCTTTCATCCTTACTCGCTGTCCTCGACGAACTGGGCTACATACCCGATGAGGCAGTCGAAGAGGTAGCGGATTCCCAGCACGTCACCATTAATGAGGTCTGGGGCGTGGCGTCCTTTTACACCAACTTCCGCTTCAAACCTCCCGGCGCTAACTCCGTGGAAATCTGCTGGGGGCCCACATGCCACCTTATGGGAGCCCAGCAGATCATCAGGGCCGTGCTGGACGATCTGGGCCTGGAAGACGAGGGCGATACGGAAGACAACAGGGTGTCGATCCGGTTCAACACCTGCCTGGGAGCCTGTTCTCAAGCGCCCGTGATAATGGTCAACCATAGACTTGTGGGCCGGGCCTCCGTGGAGTCGTCCCGTTCGCAAATCTCCGAGTTGCCTTTGGGTGGGCATTAACGCCGCATTAACTCCAAGGCGGATAAATAACCTGGAAAGGTCGATTGCATCCCCATGCCGTCGTATCAGGAACTGAAATCGCAGGCTGACGAGCGTTGGCATGAGCTGACCAACGGGGACGTGCCCTGGATACGTGTGGGCACCGCCATGTGCGGTCACGCGGCTGGCGCGTTTCAGGTGCTGGACGCGATAAGGGCCGAGCTGGACAAGCAAGGCATCGCGGCGAACGTCGATGAGGTCGGCTGTCTGGGAATCTGCTACGCAGAGCCGCTGGTGGACATCCAGAAACCCGGACGCTCCAGGCTTTTTTTCGGCAACGTCGGCGCTGATGATATTCCGGCCATACTGGATGCGTATCTGGTTAACGACAGGCTGCCCAAAGGGAACGTCCTGGGTTACCTGGGCGAGTCTGCCGAGCTAGGCGCGCCCGACCTGGCGGAGATTCCCGGCATCAAGCTTCAGCACCGCATCGCGCTGCGTAACGGCGGCAACATCGCACCCAACGACATACTCCAGTACATAGCAACCGGCGGCTATGCAGGCCTGAACAAGGCGCTGTACGACCTTCAACCCGATGAGGTCATCAAGGAGATAATCGACTCCGGCCTGCGTGGAAGAGGCGGCGCAGCGTTCCCCACCGGCGTAAAGTGGAGCTTCATGGTGCGCGCCGAGCCTCCCAAGTACATCCTTTGCAACTGCGAGGAGGGCGACCCCGGCGCTTACAACGACAAGGGCATTTTGGAGAGCGACCCTCACACCCTGCTGGAGGGCATGTGCATCGCCGGATACGCCACGGGCTCGACCAACGGCTTTGTGTTTATACGCCACGGGCACAACGGACCCATAAGCCGCACGGAGAGGGCCATCGAGCAGGCCTACGAGAAGGGTCTGCTGGGCAAGAACATCCTGGGCTCGGACTTCAGCTTTGAAATCGAGGTCGCGCTCACCGGAGAGTCCTACGTGGCCGGCGAGGAGACGGCGCTGATGGAGGCAATCGAGGGACACCGCGCCCTGCCGCGCTTCAGGCCTCCCTTTCCCGCCGCATTCGGAGTATGGGGCAGGCCAAGCACAATCAACAACGTAAAGAGCTTGGCGTACGCCCCGGAGATTATCTCCAATGGCGCCGAGTGGTTCTCCGGCATAGGCGTCAACCGCAGCACGGGCACGGCCATTGTTTGCCTGAACGGCAGGGTGAAATACCCCGGCCTTTACGAGGTGCCCATGGGCATGACACTGGGCGAGGTCGTCAACGACATCGGCGGCGGCGTGCCCGACGGCAAGAGCCTGAAGATGCTTCAGACCGGCGGCCCTCTTGGAGGAGTGCTGGGCGCTGACAGCATGGACGTCCATATCGACTTCGACGAGATGCGCGAGGCGGGCGCCATATTCGGGTCCGGAGGCGTCATTGTCATCGACGAGGACACCTGCGCCGTCGACATCACCCGCAACCTTGTGGCCTTTACACAGTACGAGTCCTGCGGCAAATGCTTCCCCTGCCGACTGGGCATGGAGCAGCTCCTGCAGGTGGTGGAGCGCATAGCCATATTCGAAGGCAAATCTGAGGACCTGGAGCTGTTGCGAAGCATTGGCCAGACCATGGAGGCCAGCTCGCTCTGCGGCCACGGACAGCTGGGCTTCGGGCCAATTCGCTCGGCCATGCAGCATTTTGAGGCCGACTTCACGGCGCACATAGAGGCGAAGCGCTGCCCCACCGGCAGTTGCCTGACGCCCATGTTGGCCCCCAAGAGCACGCGGCCATACGCCACGGATTTCGTGCCGCCCCAGCCCCAACGAGCCAAGGCGTAGCAGGCAGAAACCCTCTGGACAACCAAGCAGCTAATCGGAGACCAGCATGCCAGACGACATCACGATAACTATCGACGGCGTTGAGGTAAAGACTCAGCCCGGCAAGATGATTATTCAGTCCGCCATGGACGCCGGCATGTACATCCCATACCTTTGTTACTACCCCGGCATGAAGCCCTATGGCGCCTGCCGTTTGTGCGTGGTCAAGGCCGAGTCGCCGGGGCCGGACGGCGACTACAGAGCGCTGCCGGGGAGTCCCGCCTCCTGCACTACGCCGGTGGCCGACGGCATGCGCGTTATCACGAATTCCGATGAGATTGTGGAGTTGCGCCGGGGCATCATGGACCTGCTGATATCGGAGCACCCTCACGGCTGCCTTACCTGCCACCGCGTTGAGCTCTGCGGGCCCTCGGACATTTGCCTGCGCCACGTGACCGTGAACGACCGCTGTCTGACCTGCCCCAAAAACGAGCGCTGCGAGCTGAAAGACACGGTGCGGTTCCTGGAGATGGACATGGACTCGTCCCTGTCCTACAAAAACCGCCACCTGCCTATGGCCGTAAGCGACCCCTTCTGGGAAATGGACATGAACCTGTGCATCGTGTGCGCCCGCTGCGTGCGCGTGTGCGACGAGGTCCGAGGTGACAGCGCCCTGACGCTTATTGAGCGGTCCGACCGTGTGCTTATCGGCACCTCGCAGGGCACATCGCTACTGGAATCCGGTTGCGAGTTCTGCGGGGCTTGCATAGACGTTTGCCCGACCGGCGCGCTGGTGGAGCGCAAGTACAAGTGGGACAAGGCAGTAAAAACGGTAAACACCATCTGCCCCCACTGCCCGGTGGGCTGCGAGATCAGGCTGGAGGTGGACAAGCGCAACCGCATCATCAGGTCCACACCGGACGTTGAATCGCCGGCCAATCGGGGACAGTTCTGCTTCAAGGGAAAGTTCGGGCTGGATTTCGTGAACAACACCAGGGACCGGCTAAAGAAGCCAATGGTCCGCCGCGACGGTGAGCTACAGGAGGCCAGTTGGCCCGACGCCCTTGACGAAGTTGCCCAGCAGCTTGCCCAGCACAAGGGCAGCGGCTACGCTTTGCTGGCGTCGCCCAGAGGCACCAACGAAGACAACTACGTTGCCCAGAAGTTCGCCAGGGCGGTGATGAACAGCAATAACGTAGACGTTTCTTCGAACATCCGGCCGGAGCTTACCAGGCCGCTGGCCGACCTGCTTGGAAGACAGGCTGCCACGAATCCCATATGGGACCTGGAGCAGTCCGCCAGCATCATGGTCGTCTCCAGCAACATGACCGAGGAGCAAAACGTCCTAGCAGTGCCCATCAAGAAGGCGATAAAAGCGGGCGCATCCCTCGTAGTCATCGACCAGCGGGAGACGGAGCTTGCCCGGCACGCGTCGCTGTGGCTGCGGCCTTCCCCCGGCACAGAGGCCAGCTTAATCGGCGGCATGCTGCGGGTCATCGTGGACGAGTCCCTGGACGACCACGAGTTCCTGGCCGCCAACTGCGAGGGCGTGGACACCCTGCGAAATAACTTGTGGTCCTTCGACCTGCTTAAAGTGGAGCGCATTACCGGCGTGCCCCAGGCCCAGATACAGGCTGCTGCCAGGCAGTTCGCCGGCGGCTCAACCGGCGCCATTCTCTACGCCCTGGAGACATTGCCGCGCGAGCTGAGGGAGGGCTGTGTTCAGGCGCTGGTCAACCTGGCGCTGGTAACCGGCAACATCGGCAAGCCGTCCACCGGTCTGTACCCGCTGTTCCTGGGCGCAAATGAGCAGGGCTCCAAGGACGTGGGCTGCTCGCCGGACTACCTGCCGGGTTACCGCCCTGTGAACGACGACCAGCGCCGTGGGCGATTCGAGACGGCGTGGGGCGTGACCCTGCCCGCCGAGCCCGGCCTCAGCGTCAACGACATCACAGAGGCGGTCCGGGAAGGTTCCATCAAGGCCCTGCACCTCATCGGGAACAGCCCCAACTACACCAACGGCGAGCTTGGCGACCTGCTGGAGGCTGCCAAGGGCCTTGACTTCCTGGTGGTTCAGGACGAGTTCCCCAGCGAATTAACAGAGTTGGCGGACGTGGTCCTGCCTTCCATGGCCTTCGCCAATAAGCAGGGCACGTACACCAACCTGGAGCGCCGCGTGCAGCTTCTACGGCCCACCGTGGGCGCCAAGGGAGACGAGGAGGCCGATTGGCGCATCCTGTGCCAGATAGCCAGGCGAATGGGCGCCCAGGGCTTCGATTTCGAATCGCCGGAGGAGATTCTGGACGAGTTCAACAACCTGTGGCAGGCCTACGGCGGCATAACTTTCGAGCGGCTTGAGTCCGGCGGCCTTCAGTGGCCCTGCGCCGCCATAGACATGGTGGACACGCCGGTGCTGTACGCCACCGGTTTCGCCAACCGCAAGGCGAAGCTCACCCCCATGGAGCTTTCGGAACCCCCGGCGCACCAGAGCGACACTCACCCTTTCATTCTGGCCAGAGGGCGTGTGCTGAACCAGGCGGAGCACGAGATGGCAATCGAAAGCGTGGACGGCCGATACCAGGTCCGCCGCGACGACATCATCGAGATGACAGCCGAGGATGCCGCATCCGCGAATGTGGCCGACGGCGACTGGGTGGACGTGACATTCGAGGGCGGCTCCATACGGGGCATGCTCAAGACCACGGGAGTACAGAAGGGCGTAATCTCGGTGACCACGCTGTTCGGCCAGCTAATTCTCGATTTGGAGGCCAGCGACAGCCCTGACGTCATGCTGAAGGTGCCGGGCCTGCCCCTGGTGGCCGCAAGCATCGCCAAGGTGCCTGCGGAGGTAGCCGCCGATTGAGTATATTGGATGTCCGGCAAACCAACCTGCCGGATGCAAAGCAATGCTCCGAACACCTCGGCCCGCCGAACCCGTCACGGCGATTGGGTCATCCTATCCCCGTGACATGATATATTCATGAGGAATGTGCCTATACCCACGTTCATAGGTAAGTTCCTCCTTCCTTGTCAGCGCTCCCGCGTGGCATGATATAGATGATGATGGGAGGATTGTGAAATTGGCCACAACCAGTACGCGAACACAACCGAAGATCGGCGGGACGAAGGTCCTGAGACGCCGGGAGCTGACGCCGGACCACTGGCTCATGTGGCTGGAGAAGCCCGAGGGCTACAGCTACAAGCCGGGGCAGTACTGCACCATCGGCCTGGAGGGCATCGAGCGGGCATACTCGATATCGTCTGCGCCGCACGAGGATGCGATAGAGCTGTTCGTCGAGCTGGTGCCTTACGAGGAAGGCGGCCACCTGACGCCGCTGCTGTACGAGCTCAAGCCCGGCGACACGGTGTCTATTCGGCCCCGCGCCAAGGGCATCTTCACCTTCAAGCCGGAATTCAAGAATCAACTGCTGGTGGCGACGGTAACGGGCGTGGTGCCGTACATGAGCTACATACGCGACTACCTGAAATCCCTCCACAGCGGCCACCACTTCTACGTCCTGGAAGGCGCCAGCTACCACGACGAGTTCGGCTACGACGACGAGCTTAAGCGCTACGCCGCCGAATACCCGGACGTTGTGACCTTCATCCCCACGGTGAGCCGTCCTGATGAGCCGCGCAACAGCGGCTGGGAGGGCGAGACGGGCCGCGTCAACGCCGTTGTCGAAAAGTACATCGAGAAGTTCGGCCTGAAGCCGGAGGACACGCTGGTCTACGCCTGCGGCCACCCCGGCATGATCGAGGACGTCAAGGCCCAGGTAACGGCCAAAGGCTTCGCCTTCGAAGAGGAACGCTTCTGGAAGTAGTTTTGAATGGGTGACAGCGCACCACACTGAGATCAATAAAGGCCCGCGTAATGCGGGCCTTTATCATTC
>JACZVF010000271.1 GCA_022572805.1 Chloroflexota bacterium | reverse complement strand
CGAAGATGGCCGCTCCCGACAAGACGGTTATCAACGTCATGGGCGATGCGGCCTTCGGCATGTCCGCCATGGACCTGGAGACGGCGGCGCGTTCGGACATCGGCACGCTGACCATCATCCTGAACAACGGCGTCATGACCCACTACTACGACCACTTCCCCCACGCCACCGAGCACTGGGGCAGCAATAAGCTGGGCGGCGACTACGCCAAGATTGCGGAGGGCCTGGGCGCCTACGCCGAGCGCGTGGACAACCCCGACGAGGTGGGCCCGGCAATCAGGCGGGCGCTGGAGCACACCAAGACCAACAAGCCCGCCGTGCTGGAGATGATAACAAAGGAAGAGGAGAACATACCCAGATATTGGCGGTAATATTCGATATTTTCGGATGATAAAGTAAAGGCCCGTCTCGCTGCACCCGGTGAGACGGGCTTTTTCAGTAGGAGCTACCCAGTTTGCGCAATCAGGAGTCCTTTGTTCTGGCTGACGCATCTTATCAACATAAGGCCCGCAGACGTTCATGGACAAAGCAGCCAATGATTCAAGGGAGGTCCCTTTTGACCCAATACCAATATAAGAAATTCACCACGAGCCTCATGCTCCGTGACATGCGTTTTGGAGGCTCTGCCCTTAAGCTAGGGGATGAGCTACCACAATTCGATCTTCCGGTTATCGATGGCGACCGTTTCACCAGTAGGGGCAACAACGGGCGGCCCTTTCTCCTGATCACCGGCTCTATAACTTGCCCAATGACTGCCTCGGCGATGCCTGCGCTGAAAAGGCTCCATGCGGAGTTCAGTGCCGACGTAGATTTCGTGACGCTATACGTCAGGGAGGCGCACCCCGGCGAAAATTTCGGCCAGCCCTCAACGTTGGAGGAGAAATCTGCACATGCGGCTGCCATGAAAAGGGAGTACGAAGTTCCCTGGACCGTGGCGGTCGACACCATGGACGGGGAGCTGCACAAGACGCTGGACGCCAAGCCCAATGATGCCTACCTTGTGGACGCCGACGGGAAGATCGTATTTCGCTCCCTCTGGTCCAGCGATGAGAGTGCCCTCCGCGCAGCCCTCGTGAGCATAGTGAATGGAGATAAACCCCGTCGCTCCCAAAGCATCGCGTTCATAGGGCCCGTGCTGAAATCAATGGCCTACGTCATCAAGACCATGAGGCTAGCCGGTCCACAGGCCAGCCGCGATCTCTTGAGAAGCGCCCCACCAATGTACCTGATGGCGTGGGTTGTGAGCCTGTTCAGGTAGCTGTTCCGGAAGGCGGACAACCCCTCGGCGTGCCTGTATAATCGACGAGCGACCGTAGTCCGAGGCCGACCGGCCGGCTATGTAGCAGGTCTGCTCGCTTTATATCGATACGCAAAGGGGGGACAAGAATGTCTGGATTGTGGCCTGGGAACACCAAGTGCGTGGTGATGCTGACCTTTGATCTGGACGGTGTTTCGGCGTTGCTTAACCGTAATCCAGACGCCGCCCAACTGCCGTCTCTGATGTCCCGCAATGAACTGGGCCTCAGGGTCGGGGCCAGGCGCATCATCGACCTGCTGGACCGCTACGACATCCCCGCGACGTTCTTCATCCCCGGCTACACCGCGGAGCGCAACGAGGAGCTGGTGCGGGAGATACACAGCCGGGGCATCGAGATAGGGGCGCACGGCTACATGCACGAGCCGCCGGCCACACTGGAGCCGGACGAAGAGCAGCGAGTTCTCGACAAGGCTATAGCCATCCTGCAAGGCATTACGGGCGATAAGCCACTGGGCTTTCGCTCGCCGTCGCTGGAGGCCAGCAGCCACACGCTGGGATTCCTGTCGCAGCGCGGGTTTGTCTACGACTCCAGCCTGATGGGCCACGACGCACCGTACTTCGTGGACACGCCCAACGGACGCATCGTGGAGATTCCCAACGACTGGGCGCAGGGCGACGCGCACTACTACGCCTATAGCCGGACCGGCGGGGCCATGAGCACGCCCCAGGACGTCTACAAGGCGTGGGAGATGGAGTTCGACGGCGCGTACCAGTACGGCAGCGCGCTCATAATGAACATGCACCCGCACACCACAGGCCGGCTGGCCAAGATGATGGTGCTGGAGAAGCTGATTCGCCACATCAAGGGGCACACGCACGTGGAGTTCATGCGCTGCATCGACGTGGCCAGGGCGTGGACCGACGACGGGATGCGTTAGGTCTGATTAGCCCTGGGCATCTCGATTGGCCATCATCGCCTTAAAAACAGTCTCCGGCTTCATCGGTAGCTCGGAGATGCGGACGCCCACGGCGTCGTGAATCGCATTGGCCAGCGCGCCTGCCGCCGGCACGATGGGCACCTGTCCCACGGCCCGGATGCCCAGAGGGTGATCGCCGGAAGGGAACTCTGCAATTTCGGCCCCGATAAAGGGAACGTCCAGCGTGGTAGGCAGACGGTAGTCCAGCAGCGTGGCGTTTTCCAGGTTGCCTGATTCATCGTAATCGTACCCCTCGGACAGCGCCCAGCCGATGCCCTGGGTCGCGCCGCCCTGCATCTGGCCCTGCACCTGCACGGGATTGACCGCCAGGCCCACGTCCTGGAATGTCGTGTAGCTCAGAACATCCACCTTGCCGGTCTCCGGGTCCACCTGCACATCCGCCACATGCAGGGCGGCGTTGGGAGCGATTGCCACGTCACTGAAGCTCTCGCTGACGCTGCCATATCCAGACAACGCGCCGTCGCCTCGCACGGAACGCAGGGCCAGTGCGGCCAGCGACACCTCCATCTCCGGGACGCCGTCCACCCAGAAGCGTTTGCGGTCGTAGAGGATATCACTGGTCTGAACGCCGAAATCCTCTGCTGCCCGCCCTTTTAACTTAAACAGCAGGTCGCCACAGGCCTTCTGAACCGCCTTGCTCATCACGTAGGTGACCTTATCTCCCGCGCTGGCGTCGCTGTACGCCACCGTATCCGTGTCGCCTGTAACGACGTGGACATCCCCCAGCTCCAGGCCCATCGTCTCCGCGGCGATCATAGCCATGCTGGTGCGGGTGGCGGATAGGTCGATGCTGCCCAGCGCCAGGTTCAGGGAGCCGTCGCCGCTCAGGCTTACGTGGCAGCTCTCGGTGCCGCCCGGCATCGTCCACAGGCCCAGGGCCAGGCCTCTGCCCCGGTTGTCTCCACATAGAGGCGTCGTCCAGCAGGGATGGGACCTGGCCCGCTCCAGCAGGTCCACCAGGCTCACAGAAGGCAGCTCCACGCCGTCGGGCATGGGATCGCCTGGGCGGGACGCATTCTTCAGGCGAAACTCCAGCGGGTCCATGCCCAGGACCTCGCCTACCTCATCGACGACCGACTCCACGGCGAATGCCGTCGGCGTTGCGCCTGGCGCGCGATAGGCGGCCACGTGGGGCTTGTTGGTTACGACGTCGAAGGCGTCGATTCGCAGGTTGGGCGTGCGGTATAACGAAAATACCCTGCGCAGAGCCGAGCGTAGCGGCGCGCCGGGGAAGGCGCCCGCATCGTAGATAATGTTGGCCTGGATAGCCGTGATGACGCCGTCCTCTCGGGCGCCGATCTTCACGGTGGCTTCGATTGCGTTGCCGGAGCCGGTAGCGAGCAGCACCTCGTCACGCCCAAGGGTGATGCCGACGGGCGCGCCCGCCTTTCGCGAGAGGGCCACGCACAGC
>JACZVF010000270.1 GCA_022572805.1 Chloroflexota bacterium | reverse complement strand
CTGGGATGGATGGAGTTCAGCTCGTCCTCACCGATATGACCGAATGGCGTGTGGCCCATGTCGTGGCCCATGGCAATGGCCTCGGCCAGGTCCTCGTTCAGGTTCAGCGCCCTGGTAATGGTGCGGGCGATCTGGGAGACCTCCAGCGTGTGGCTCAGTCTGCTGGCGTAGTGGTCGCCCAGCGGAGCAATGAAGACCTGCGTTTTGTGCTTCAGCCGGCGGAAGGCTTTGCAGTAGATTATGCGGTCGCGGTCCCGCTGGTAGTCCGTGCGCAGATGCGACGGCTCTTCCGGAACGGCCCTGCCCCTGGAGCCCGCAGACCGGGCCGCGTGGGGCGATAGGGTCTCCTCCCTCGCCTCCAGGCGCCGCCTGATGGAACCATCTTTAACGGGCATCCCTAAACTCCGGCAAAATCGTACTTCCGCGCCATGAGATTCTACACAAAAAAAGCCGCCCATTCCACGGTTGGTTATATGCTTGGTGTTGCTGAGGCGGACCTCAACTGGACCCCGTTCCCGCAGGCAGTCAAAAGGCGATTGCCGATATCCAAAAAGGTCCAAATAAACTCATTTGACGGCGACGGTGCAGGGGAATAGACTAGCTTATCCCAATCACACTTGCCGCCCATGAAATAGGGACGGCCCGACGTTGATTCAGGAGGCCCTACATGGTGGACTATGACCAGATGGCGATTGACTTGCACGCCAAGCACCGGGGCAAGATAGCCGTCCAATCCAAGGTACCCCTGGAGACGATGGACGACCTGTCCACTGCGTACACTCCGGGCGTGGCCGCAGTCTGCATGGAGATTGCCAGGGACCGGTCCAAGGCATACAAATTTACCAACAAGGGCAACATGGTCGCCGTCGTAAGCGATGGCTCCGCCGTGCTTGGACTGGGCAACATCGGTCCTGAAGGCTCCATGCCTGTCATGGAGGGCAAGGCGCTGCTGTTCAAGGAGCTAGCCGGCATCGACGCATGGCCCATCTGCATCTCCGCCCACGAGCCGGAAGAGATCGTGATGATAGTCCGCAGCCTGGCGCCGACCTTTGGCGCAGTGAATCTGGAGGACATCGCCGCGCCGAAGTGCTTCATCATCGAAGAGTCGTTACAGGACCTGGGCATCCCTGTGTTTCACGACGACCAGCACGGCACCGCCGTCGTGGTTCTGGCCGCCATGATCAATGCCGTTAAAGTCGTGAACAAGGAATTCCACAACATCAAGGTAGTCTTTAGCGGCGCGGGAGCTGGCGGAATCGCCTGCGCAAAGATACTGCAGGTCATGGGCGTTGAGAATATCATACTGGTGGACACTCGTGGCGCCATCTACAAAGGCCGTGGCGACCTTACACATGTCAAGGAGGAGATCGCCATGACCACCAACCCGGACCAGATCCAGGGCGATGTGCACGTGGCAATACAAGGCGCGGATGTGTTCATCGGTCTGTCTGCGGCGAACCTGCTGACCGCCGAAGATATTCGCTCGATGAGCAAGGACGCAATCGTTCTGGCCATGGCCAATCCCATGCCGGAAATTTCGCCCGAGGAGGCCAAGAAGGGCGGCGCCACGATATTCGGCACCGGCCGCAGCGACCTGCCGAACCAGATCAATAACGTTCTGGCCTTTCCGGGTATCCTGCGAGGCGCATTGGACGTTCGTGCGGACCGCATCACCATGCGGATGAAGGTGGCCGCCGGTCACGCTATCGCGGCGCTGGTAGACGAGCCCACGCCGGAAGAAATCATCCCGTACCCGCTGAATCCAGCCGTCGTGCCTGCGGTGTCCAAGGCTGTGGCCGACGCCTGGAATTCGGAGACTCGCTAGGCGCGGTTCAATTTCGGAGGCAGCCCGGTGGCCTCGCGGCGTGCTGGTTACTGTTCCTTTCTCCAAACCCATTTTTCTGCCCGATTTGAATGTACATTGCTTACGTCGGTTAGACCCAAAATTCAGGGAGAGCGTGCCATGACCAGAACGGCAGAGGACAGGGTGACCTTCAAGAACGTTGACGGCGCGGAACAGGTGCTGACGCCCGAATTCGTATCATTCGTTGCGACGGCTTACGACAAGTTCTCGGCGCGAGTCCTCGACATTCGAGCCAAACGAGAGGCGATGCTGGAACGCGCCGTGAGATGTGGCGTCATGCCCGATTTCCTCCCGCCTTCGGAGGCCACCACCGGCGACTGGAAGGTGCCTCCAGTGCCTGAAGACCTGCTGCAGCCCGGCATCGAGATTTCCGGGCCGGTCTCCATTGCCAGTATGGCCATCAACGCCGTGAACCCCGGCCCGGAGGGTGAGCGCGCCGCCGGATACCTGGACGACGACGAGGACTCAGGTGGACACTGTCTGTCGGATACGGTCAAGGCCGCAATCAATCGGCTAGGCATCACCAAGGGCACTCTGACCTTCCACAACGCGGCCCGCAACCGCACATACTCCATAATTGGTGGGGCGACGCCGTTCTTCATGCACCGCGAGCGCGGCCTGCACCTGGACGAGGCCGATTTCCAGGTGGACGGCAAGCCCATCGCCGCCACTATCCTGGGCATGGCGCTGACCTTTGCCCACGTCGGCAAGGCGCAGGTCGAGCGAGGTCAGGGGCTGTACTTCTACCTGCCCAAGACAGAGGTTGTGGAGGAGGCGGAGTTCTACCGCGACTTCTTCGAATTCTGCAAAACGTACCTGCAATACCCGGAAGACGCGGTGATTCGCGGCATCTTCCTCGTCGAGTCGCTTCCCGTGATCTACATCATGGAGGAGATGCTGTACGCGCTGGGTCCATATGCCGCCGGCCTGAACGCCGCCCGCTGGGACCTGAAGGCCAGCATTCTTGAGTACATCATGGCCGACCCGGACCAGGTCTGGCCTGACCGCTTCGGTGTGGATATCAAGACCACTCCGTTCATGAGCAACATCTTCCGCCGGCTGGTGGCGGTTTGCCTGAAGCGCGGAGCAGTGCCTATTGGCGGCATGGCCACGGCATTGCCCAGCCGTGATGACGAGGTTAACAAGGCCGCGGCTGCCTCCATCCAGGGCGATAAGGAGTGGGAGGCCCAGCAGGGCTTCCTCCGGGCATGGGTGGCCCACATTTTCCACATGAAGACCGCCGGAGACCCGTTTAAGGAGCTGCGGGCCACCGACTGGAAGCCGACCGACGCCATGTTCGTTCCTGAGAATTTTCCAGTGGTCATAGAGACGCCGGAAGGCCCAACGACGTTGGCCGGCACCCACCGCAACGCCCGCATGATTATCGAGTACCTGGAGGGATGGATAGGGGGCCGTGGGGCCAAGGGCATCGACAGCCTGGAGGGCAAACCCGGCATTCACCCGGCGCTCATGGAGGACCTGGCGACGGGCCGCATCTCCGTCGCCCAGATGGCCCAGCGCATCATCCACGGCGTCGTGGCCGAGGACACGGAGCAGAAGCACGACCTGGCGCTGGCCAAGCAGGTGCTTCAAGAGGAGCTTGACGACATCCTGAAGTTCCGCAAGGCCGCCGTTCCGGCAGGCGACGCAGCGGCGGAGACCGCGTTCAAGGCGCAGGAAGAGGGCTACCGCAAGGCCTTTAAAGCCTCCCTGCGCTGGATCAAGAACTACGTGGACCTGGACTTCCGCAGCCTCGGCACGTACACCCACGCCGACTTCGACCGCATCGCAAGCGAGCCTGAC
>JACZVF010000269.1 GCA_022572805.1 Chloroflexota bacterium | reverse complement strand
ACATCGACCTCGATATCAGGGGTGCGCAGATCATCAGCCTTGCACAGGACGGACCGGCCATGGAGGCAGGCCTAAAAGGCAGCGACCGTAGGCAAGAGACCGACCGCGGTCCCATACCAGTCGGCGGGGACGTTATCGTGGCCGTGGACGGGACCGCCACAGCAGACATGGACGGGCTAATCATTTACCTCATCGAAAACACCAGGCCCGGCGACGTTGTTTTGATTAAAGTCATCCGCGACGGTGGCGAACAAGCCGAGATCGAGGTGACGCTGCGGTCCAGGCCCTAGTAGAAGACGGCAGACGTCCTGGTCAAAGAGTTTAAGCCCGCAGGCCTATTGGTTTGCGTAATACAGGCGGATTCATGCCATGGGTTAAATCCCTTGAGGCATAGGGTTACGTACTGTTAAGTAATAAGTTGTGGTGTATTAGGGCGAGGGAGGTTGGATTAGCCAGTGCATCTAGCAGGTGTGAAACATTTGGGGATTCTTGTCGGGGCGCTGATGCTTACGGCGGCATGCAGCACCCAGACTTCAGTCCAAGAGCCAGTTTCGCCAAGTCGCATCGCGGCCGCGTCGCAGCCGGTCGCCGGGACATTGTCCATACAGGAGTCTACACCAGCCGGCGCTGCCGTAGTGCCGGCCGACCCGCCAACCAAGGACCAGCCGGCACCCCAGGCAAACGCCGTACCGGAGCAGTCCGACCAGCCGGCTCAAGAGCCACCGGCGATCACGGTGCAGGCAGAGGTAGGGTATGCCGTGGGCAACCGCGTGCCGGACTTTGAGCTGACGCTTGTCGACGGCAGCACGTTCTCATACCAGGACATCATCTCCAGAGGCGAACCTGTATTCCTGTTTTTCACCGCCTCCTGGTGACGAACATGCCGCGTCGAGTTACGTCGCATGAAAGAGGTCCACCCCGAATTTGCCGACGATGTCCCCATGTACCTGATCGGCGCGGACCCCTCCGAAGGGCTAGAGCTGCTCGAGAGGTATCGCCAGGAATTCGAATACCCCTGGCCGATATCCATTCCGGACGCAGGGATGCTAAGGGACTTCAGAATAATCAGCCAGTCCACCAAGATAGCCATCGACAGCAATGGCATAATCACGTACCGCGACGGCTACGGTCGAGGGCAGAACGATTGGGAAGACGTTTTCAAGGAGCTGGCTTCGCAGTAGCCGACCCTTCCGGCAACTTATGGAAACCAAAGAGGCCCCGGCGTTCGTGAAGTAGAACGCAGGGGCCTTCGCTATTATCGGCCGATCGTCGGCTGGCAGCTACGAGCTCTACACTGCGGGCTGTGCGCTGCCTTCCGCACCTCCTGTTAGCAGGTCCTGGAGCTCACCCCCTTGAAGGGTTTCCTGTATCTGCAGCTTGTCGGCGAGGCGTTGCAGCCGGTCCCTGTTGGCCTCTATTACGCTCTTAGCCTTGGCACGCGCCGAACCCAGCAGCCTGGATATCTCCGTGTCGATCTTCTGGGCGACGGCGTCGCTATAGTTCTTGCCATACGAGAAATCCCTGCCCATGAACATCTGGCTGTGCCCGCTGGAAAAGGTGCGCGGTCCCAGGTCTTCGCTCATGCCGAACTCGGTCACCATCTTGCGGGCAACATCCGTGGCCTTCTCCAGGTCGTCGGATGCGCCAGTGGTAATGTCGCCAAAGACGACCTCCTCGGCAGCGTGACCACCCATCATGACAGCAAGCATCGCCTCGAACTGGCCCTTGGACCACAGGTTACGTTCCTCATCGGGAAGCATGCGTGTATATCCGCCTGTCGTCCCCCTGGCTACAATGGTGACCTTATGCACGGGGTCGGCATCCGGTATTTGCGCCGCCACCAGGGCGTGGCCCGCCTCGTGGTAGGCCACCAGCTTCTTCTCGCGTTCGCTTACCTTGCGGCTCTTGCGGACCGGACCGGCGACCACCCTGTCCACCGCCTCCTCGAACTCCGAGAAGCCGATGGTGGTCTTGCCCCGCCTGGCCGCCATGATAGCAGCTTCGTTCACCACGTTAGCCAGGTCCGCGCCCGTGAACCCGACAGTCTCCTTCGCAATGGTGGCCACATCCAGCTCCGCCTCTATCGGCTTGCCCTTCATATGGACAGCCAAGATAGCCTTGCGCCCGCGCACGTCTGGCGGATCGATAAGCACGCGCCTATCAAATCGACCGGGCCGAATCAACGCCGGGTCCAGTATGTCAGGCCTGTTGGTGGCCGCTATGACGATCACATTGGCGTTGACCTCGAAGCCGTCCATCTCCACGAGAATCTGGTTAAGCGTCTGCTCTCGTTCGTCGTGGCCTCCTCCGATGCCCGAACCGCGATGACGCCCGATGGCATCGATTTCGTCTATGAAAATCACCGCCGGCGCATTCTCCTTGGCCTTGTTGAACAGGTCCCGGACCCTGCTGGCGCCCACGCCAACGAACATCTCGACGAACTCGCTGCCGCTGGTGTTGAAGAACGGCACGCCGGCCTCACCGGCCACCGCCCTGCTTATCAGCGTCTTGCCCGTGCCGGGCGGACCCACCATTAGCACCCCCTTGGGAATTTTGGCGCCCAGCTTGGTGAATTTCTCAGGATTCTGCAGGAACTCGACAACCTCCATAAGCTCTTGCTTGGCCTCGTCGGCTCCGGCTACGTCGTCGAATCGCACCCCCGGGCTCTCCGATACCTGTCGGGCCTTGGTGCGGCCCAGCATCATGGCCTGGTTGATGCCCCCCTGGGAACGGCGCATCATGAAAAATATCAGTCCGCCGAACAGCACGATGGGCAAGAACGAAAATATAATCGTCCCGATGGAGGAGCCCTCGGCGCTCACGCTAACGTCAATACCACTGGCCGCCGCGTTTATGCCCTGCGCCTCCAGCATTTCCAGCACGCTGGTGCCGGGCTCTTTTCTGGATAACAGTTGGCCGCCCGTGTTCGTCGTAATTATCAGATCGTCGCCCGAGACCTCGATGCTCCGGATCTCGCCTGATGCGGCCAGTTGGGCGACCCTGCTGATTTCGATTTCTTCTCCGGCCGGCCCTCGCGGAATTGCGAAAAACAGCAAAAGTAATAGTGCTGCGCCACCTATCAGAATCCACTGAATGGGATTCGTGGGGCGTCGTGGCAATTTGTTCATCTATCTTCTCCTAAAAACGTGGTCACTAGGTACAACGTCGAGGCCCGGACAAGGTTGCCGCCTTGCCGGTGAAATCGAAAATTACTGTCGCCTTCCAGGAATGTCGCGGCCGACGCAACGCCGCGGGAGAATGCAGTCCTGGCCCCCTATTCAGCATACCCATAAGAATACCGATAATCCCGAACGCCGGGACTTCAAACGCTGAACCGGTGCCTTCTCAGTGTGAAAGCGGCGGCCCGGCAGGGGCCATGCACCGGACGTTTGCTGCTCGTTCATCAAAGGCGAAATCAAGGCAGGCCTGTGCGGGCTTCGCCGACATTCGAGGAACGACTTCTTCTTGCCAGGAATTATCGCCTGAATCCATCGAGGCCGTCATCTGCGGTAGCCTGAGGATTCCCCGGCTTCAACATATTACCGACTGGCTTCCTTCACCAGAAGTTGCATGCGCTTGGCGTCGACATTCTCCAGCAGCGCGTCGAAGGAGTCGGCGAAAGCCTTTACGCCATCGGCAAGCAGCTTGGACGTAACCTCATCCATGCTCACACCCGCTTT
>JACZVF010000268.1 GCA_022572805.1 Chloroflexota bacterium | reverse complement strand
GGCAGATCAAAGAGACCTGTGAGGCCAGGGCAGCCCGCAGCCGAGTATTTCCACGACCCCCTGCGGAGACCGACAGCTCCTAGGCGCTATCTTAAAATCGTCATGGGGGAGTCCGGAGGGGCTTTCCCCCTCTGGCAGAGGGCCTGGGGGATGTGCCCCTATGAGCAAGAGACCCCTGGCTGGGCGGGAACAAGGCATCCGCCTTTTTGAGACAGCCATTTAGGCCGGCCTGACCGCCTTGGTCACCGCCGTGGATGAGACCTTGGGTCCCCAGCTGGGAATTACCGCGCACATGGTCTTCTCCGCGCCGCCGGCAAACACCACCATTATGTCTTCAGGATCGGCAACGAGCGGCAGCAATGTCGTCTCGTCCTTCGGCAGTACCTCACCCTTGATCTCCGCGGCACGCTTCAAGTCGGCCACCGAGCGTTTCATTCTGCCCTGAACAGCGCGCCTCACGTCGCTCTTGCTCCAGCCGTCCCACACGCTGCTCTCGCCGGAGATCACCAGCGCAAGCTCTCCTTGCCGGACCACCGCGCTTGCGTCGTTGGTGGAGCCCACCGTGGACAGGGACGTGCCAAGCGATGCCGCAACGTCCGCCACCGTCATCAGGATGTTCTCGGGGCCTCCGCTGGTACGGGCCTGCCGCGGTCCGTCGCAAGCGAACACCGTTACGGCGCTCTGCTCCGGAGGGAAGCCACGCTCCACGTGAAGCGGCGTCCAGTGCGTATCCGCCTCGGACTCGGCGATGCAGTAGCTGTACTTGCCGGGATGGCCAAGCACGCTGCGGTCGAACAGGCCCGGTATGGCCGCGCAGGCGTTCATGAGGATTAGCCTTACCGCCCGGCCGATCGTGGCGTTGGCCCTGTTCCCCGGGCCGAAGAGGTTGTTCCCGGAGTTGATGTTCAGCTCTCTGGTTACAGGCCCGTTGACTATAATCAGGATTGCGGAGCCGCCAAGGCTGGAGGACGGGCCAACCAGGTTGAAAACCGGGTCCAGCATTGCCTCGGATGCGGCCAGCACCACGCGGAAGTACTCCGGCCTGCAACCGGCCATGACTGCGTTGGCGGCAATTTTGCCTACGGTAATCTCGCGGCGGCGTTCCGGTAAGGCGCCCACAACTTCATTTGCGGGCCTGCCACCGACTTCCAAAAACTGCCCTACCCTCTCTTCAGTGGGCGGCACCACCGGCAGGCCGTCGGTCCATCCAAGCTCGTACATCTGCTCGATGGCGTCTACTGGATCGTCCCACTCGATGCTGCGGGCGTTTTTGGCGCTGGCGTTCATGGCCGGACCTCTCGCTGCGTGTAATATTGGGTGACCAGGCAAAGCTAGCACACGGTAGGAGACAGGTCAACGAACCGCATCATGGGCCATCTTGACAGCACGGCGAGGCATGCCATAGGCTGTCGGGCGACCGCCCACGGAGAGTGGAATTACGCAAGAAAACTAGAGAGGAGTCCCCCAATGGCCTTCGCATTTGAGCACGTTCATCTCAAGGCGCCGGACCCTGAGAAGACTGCGAACTGGTACGTCGAGGCATTCAAGTTCACCATCGTTAACGACAGGGGAGTTCGCCCATCAGGGGACCGCTTTATCGAATGCAAGACGGCCGATGGCGTTATAGTGAGGATATCCGGAGCCCGCACCGACGAAAAGATGGGCCCCGGCGACGCCGACGCGCACTACGGTCTGGAGCACTTCGGCATTACGGTCGACGACCTTGATGCAGAGCTGGAACGGCTGAAGGGCCTGGGTGCCGTAGTGGCTGAAGGCCCTACGCCGGCGAGCCGGACTGGATCCAGAATCGCCTTCATCAAGACCCCCGACAACGTACGCATCGAGGTTATGCAGCTGGGCAACTGATAGTTCGGGGCTGTTTAGCCTTGAGGGGCCTTGCAAAAAAGCGCCGGATTTGCATGAAATATCCTTCGACCGGCTCTCCGTTGCGGCTAGTCCTGAAATATTCTTATTTCCGAGCCGGACAGGACGAATGTATTTCTATACCCACGTTCGTGGTGGGCCTGTCGAAGGGACAAGCCGTGACGAGGATTATAGTGCGAAGCCGCTTGGGAGGTTAAATGATAGAACGAATAATTGGTGCGCTGCGCCTGGACCCGCATACCTACGAGGAAGTAGAGGCCGACACCAGCGCCACAAAGCAGGCGGCATTGATCGTCGTGATGGTTGCAATTGCTTCCGGTATTGGGGGACTCAGCGGCGGCGTGGCCGGCATATTGATCGGAGTGGTGGGGGCTCTGGTGCAGTGGGTAATATGGGCGGCCATTACTTATATCATCGGCACCACCATATTCAAGACGCCCGAAACGGAAGCCAACTGGGGACAGCTAGCCCGGACCACCGGCTTTGCGCAATCACCGGGTCTGCTGAGGATTCTGGGCATTATCCCGTTCCTTGGCGGAGTGATAGTGTTCATCGCTCTGGCGTGGCAGCTGGTAGCCATGGTGGTCGCCGTTCGCCACGCGCTGGATTACACCTCGACTTTGAGGGCCGTGGGAGTAGTCCTGGTAGGCGGCGTCATCATAGTAGTCCTGAATCTCATCATACTGTAGTATCTTAGCTTCACTTACTGGCGGAGCGGGGTTGACTACCAGCGACGTGAAAACCAGTCCCCGACAACCAATCACTGAACGCTAACAAGGGAGACAGATAAATTGGCCAGACAGACCTTCTTTACAAACCCAGACAATAAGCCGTCGGGATTCTCCCCGGCAACTAGGGTCGGCGGCCAGGTGTTCATCTCCGGACAGGTTTCTGTGGACGCACAGGGCAACGTCGTCGGAGAGGGAGACGCCGGCGTTCAGGCGGAGCAGTGCTTCAAGAATATCGAGGCCGCGTTGACCGCCGCCGGCGCAACGTGGGACGACGTCACGAAGATAACCTGCTTCATGCTGCACCGCGAGGACTACCCTGCATACGCCGCGGTAAGGCTGCGGTACTTCCCGGAGAACGGACCTGCCAGCAGCACTGTGTTCATACCAGGTCTGGTCCGGCCCGAATACCTCATCGAGATCGAAGCCACGGCGGTCCTGGAGTAAATGGTTGTATTTCGTCGACGACGTCTTCCAATCAGGCGTTGCTGGAAATATCAGAGTTGGTTCGCGGCTTTGCACAGAAAGTCGTCTTAGGGCCTGTCCTTCGACAGGCTCAGGACGAACGTTTTTTATACCTACGTTCGTGGTGAGCTTGTCGAACCACAGGCCGTCCAAAGCCGGCGATCCTTGTGTAAATCCTTGGTTTCCGTAAGGAAAGAAATTGGCCGACGACTGCATATTCTGCAAAATCAACATCGGAGAGATTCCCAGCGAGAAGCTGTACCAGGACGATGATTGCTTCGTCATACGAGACATCGCGCCCAAGGCCCCGACGCATCTGCTAATCATACCCAAGCAGCACATGACTTACTTGACGGGAATGACGCCCGAGTTTCAGCCTGTCATCGGCGCCATGTACAAGGCGGCGAGCCTGATGGCCGTGGCCGAGGGCGTGGCCGACGCCGGATACAGGCTCATCGTCAACCAGAGAGACGACGCCGGGCAGGAGGTGCCGCATCTGCACATGCACCTGCTGGCGGGGCGCAGGCTTGGCCCCATGGGTTAGCAACGAGTCCGACGCAGCAATATGAAGGAGAAATGGGTTTCCCGATTTCAGGAAGCCCTTTTGGTCAGCCGCGCTTTGAAGCCCGTTCATAT
>JACZVF010000267.1 GCA_022572805.1 Chloroflexota bacterium | reverse complement strand
GGATGAGTGCGCTGACTGGCGTGGGGCCCTCCATGGCGTCTGGCAGCCACGTGTGCAATGGGAACTGGGCGGACTTGCCCATTGCCCCCGCGAAGATGCCCAGCGCCACCCACTGCGCCACGCCAACTGAAATGACGCCGGTCTCTACTGCTTCGTAAATGTCTGTTATGACGAAGGGGTCGAGGCCCTTGGCAGCGAAGGCGTCGGCGTTGAAGAACAGGTACAGAATCGCCAGCAGCAGGCCAAAGTCTGCGAACCGGGTCATGACAAACGCCTTCTTTGCGGCTGCCGCCGCCGATGGCCTGTCGAACCAGAACCCGATGAGCAGGTACGACCCCAGTCCCACCAGCTCCCAGAACACGAAAATCTGCAGCAGGTTGTTGGCCAATACCAGGCCCAGCATCGCCATGGTGAACAGGGACATGCTGGCGTAGTAGCGGGTGTACCCGCCGTCGCCGCGCATGTAGCCAACGGAGTAGACCTGCACCATGAGGCTGACGCTGGTGACCACCACCAGCATCACTGCGGTGAGCGGGTCCATAAGGATGCCGACGGTGAATTTGAACTCGCCGGCGGTTATCCAGGTGTACAGAGGATATGTGACATCTCCGTCACCGGCAATAGTGTTGGACAACGCCCACAGCGAGAGCACGAAGGACGCGCCAACCGCAAGAATTGTGACGTATCCGGATAGCTTGGATGCCGCGCCAAGCGTTGGTCTGATAACCAGCGCTATCAAGAGAAACGACGCCAGCGGCAGGAAAAGAATTGACCAGACTGCGGGTTCGGGCATCCTTTACAGCTTCCTCAGTATTTCGTCCGCCACATGCTCGCGGCCCAGGGGCACCAGAATGCGGAAGGGGACCCGCTCTCCCCACGTAAGAATGTCGCCTTCGGGAATGATCTTGGTGGGCAGACCGTCGCCCTCCAGGACGTCCTTCCACATCTCGGCAATCATCAGGTTGGGAGCTTTTCTGTAATCAACCCACATCTAAATACGCGGCCTACTTCTTTAGCTCGGCGGCGTCCGTGACGAATATGCTAGCGTGCTGCCGGAACATCGCCAGAACGATTGCCAGACCGAGCGCTACCTCCGCCGCCGCGACTGTGATTATGAACACTGAAAATATTTGGCCAGTCAGCAGGAACCTCGTGGCTGTATCGGCGGTGGTCTGCGGGTCGGCCAATATCGCCTGGGGGACAACGTAGCGCGAAAACGCCACAGCCGTGATGTTCACGGAGTTGAACATCAGCTCGATGGACATGAGCACTGTTATGGCGTTGCGCTTCGCCATCGCGCCGTAGAGGCCTATTGAGAAGATGATTGCGGCCACGATCAGGAAGTTTTCGAGGTTCAAGCTACTCTCTCTCCCTGATGAGAGCCAACGCCCCGATGACGGCGGCAAGCAGCACCACTGACGCCACCTCGAAGGCTAGGACGAAATCCTGTAGCAGCAGTTGCCCAATCCAGGGCACCGTGTTGGAGAAAATCTCGGTTATGCTGACGGCCGTGGCGGCGCTAATGGCCCCGCTGGCCACCGCCGCCTCTATGGTGTTCCAATCCGTGGATGACACAACGAATATAGCTATCGCGGCGAACAGCACTGCCGCTATCCCCATGGGAATGCGCAGCGTGTTGCCGGGGCTGCCCTCCTCGACATCCCGCGTCATGAATATGGCGAATATCATCAGGACTGATATCGCGCCGATGTAAATAAGAATCTGAATAACGGCCAGAAACTCCGCCCTGAGGAGGACGAACATGCCCGCTATGCCAAGAAATGCCACTATCAGAAACAGCGCCGACCGGAACAGGTCCCGAAGCTGCACGACGGCAAGCGCCGCCACGATGGTGGATACGGAAATCACCCAGAAGATGATATCTACAATCAGTGTAGATTCCGTTCCCTCTCCAAACATTATCGTTTGGCCCACCTGTTCTGTTGGTCCTCCATGCTGGGCTTCTCGTGACGCCCGGCCTTGGTCCAGTCCACCTCATCGCCGGTCTGCGGGTCGAAACCCTGTCCCTCTATTTGCGGGCGGAACCAGGTGCTGGGCCGTTTAGGTGAATCAATAAGCCGCTGCTTGTCGATAACCAGATCGCGGCGGCTGTACTTGCCCTCCTCGAATCCGCTTCCCATGTGTATGGCGTCGTACGGACACGCCTCCACGCACAGGCCGCAGAACATGCACCGGCCCATGTCGATATCGAACACGTCCAGCACGTACTTGTCGCCTTCGTCCATGGCCTTTTCACTGGGGTGGGTTATGATGCGAATGATGCCCAACGGGCAGTACTTGGCGCAACTGGCGCACCCGGTGCAACGGTCCTCGTACCAGCTAAACTCCTCGCCACGGAAACGCGAGTGCAGGGGCATGCGGTCCGCAACCGACTCCAGTCCCAGCATTGCCCTCATGGCCTTCTGCGGCTGCTTTATTACGTAAGCGACGGGGTTGGTCCCGGCCAACTTGGCCAGCCCGATGACCCCAATCTTGCGGTCCGGGTACTGGTGCTTCGTGAACATGCGGCTGGGCAGCAGCATGTTCTTCATGGTGATGGTCAAGCCTTTGGCAAGCCCTAATCCGTACATGCTAGTCCGCCTCCGCATACATGTTGGCCAGAGGCGATGGCGATGGCGTCGGGCGCTCCCAATGCTTACGTCCGAAGACCATCACCATGAATGCGATGGTGACCAACGTAACGCCCCAGTTAATGGCAGCCATCAGCCACAGGTCGCCGGTTGTCAGCACGCCCGTATCCGGGTCCTGCAACACCAGCACCTCCACGGCCACGACGAATATGTTAAGCAGGGCCATGGCGAAGAGGCCCTTCCACGCAAACCCCATGATCTGGTCGATGCGAAGTCTTGGCCATGTGGCCCTGACCCACAGCAAGACAAACATGATGAAGAATACCTTTAGCAGGAACCAGACCTGCCCGGGAATCGGGTCCCATCCACGGGTGCCGCTGAAGAATAGCACCGTCGCGATGACGCTGGTTACCAGTGGCGCCATAAACTCAGCCAACTGGAATATGGCGAACTTCATGCCGCTGTATTCGGTATGGTAGCCGGCTCCCAGCTCGGATTCCGCCTCGATCTGGTCGAAGGGCGTGCGGCTCATCTCCGCGGACGCCGCCGCGATGAACACCAGGAAGCCCAGCGGCTGGACCAGCCAGAAGGGCACCCCCTGCGCCTGCACCACATCGAACAGCGACAGGGAGTTGGATATCAGCACCACGCCGACGATGCCCAGCGCCATGGGGACTTCGTAACTGATTAGCATTGCCACGCCGCGCATGGCGCCCATCATGGCGTACTTGTTCCGGGAGGCCCATCCTCCGGCCAGCACGGCTATCGTGTTCACCGACGTTACGCCGATAATGAACAGCACCCCAACGTTCAGCCGGCCAAGAAACGTGTCGTCTCCAAACGGTATCACGGCCATAACCAGCAGAGTCGGCACCAGCAGTACCACGGGAGCGACGTTGAATACCAACCGGTCGGCGATGGCCGGCACCGTGTCCTCTTTCACCATCAGCTTGATGACGTCGGCGATGGGCTGCAGCAGGCCGAACGGTCCCCACCTGTTAGGGCCGAGCCGGGCCTGCATTCTGCCTATGACGCGCCGCTCGAACCAGGTGTAAAGTCCTGTGCCCATCACCATGACGTTGATGACTATGAAGGCGACCAGTCCGCCGGCCAAAGCGAACGCCAGCCAGTCCGGCAGGA
>JACZVF010000052.1 GCA_022572805.1 Chloroflexota bacterium | reverse complement strand
TGGACGGGGAGCTCAGCCCGAAAGGCCTGGAGGAGGCTGTGGATATTACCGCTGCCGTCCGCGAGGCCGTCGGCCCGCATATCGAAGTGCTTATCGATGCCCACGGCAGGTACAACGTGCCGACCGCCATTCAGCTTGCCAACGCGCTGGCGCCATACAACATTCACTGGTTCGAGGAGCCGGTGCCGGTGGAGAGCTACTCCGCCTTGAAGCAAGTGCGGGAGAAGATATCGACTCGAATCAGCGTGGGCGAGCGGCTGCACACGCGGTTCGAGTTCGTGCCCATTTTCGAGAACAACCTTGCCGACTACATCATGCCCGACGTCACGTGGACCGGCGGCATCAGCGAGCTCAAGAAGATATCGACAATGGCCGAGGCCTACTACATACCCGTGTCTCCGCACGACGCCAGCGGGCCCATCAACATTATGGCCGGGGCCCAGGTGATGATGACGGTTCCGAATTTCTACAAGCTGGAGACTATTCGCTACGACCTGAGCGGCTACGACAAGTTCATGGACGTTCCGCTGGATATACGCAAGGGCGACCTTTACGTGTCGGACCGGCCTGGACTGGGTTTGAACCTGGACGAGGAGTTTCTGAAGGCTCATGCCGTTGAGGGATTTAGGGAGTGAATCACGCTGGCCTGACCTGGAAAAAGCAGTTAGACGCACCGTTTACGAATTTGGACATTGTGTCAAGGTGCGTCACTCTTTCCAGGGGCGACCTGACCAAGGAAATCTATGGCTCGACGACCTGGTAAACGCCCGATAATCCCTTGACACGCCCCGAATTAATGTGATAATTTTCACCAGGCTGCTATAGCTATTCATACGCTTTAGCCGCACATAAAAAGTCAGAGGCAAGGCGATCAATGGACCCTTCTGCTCTTGGTCCCTTAGAGTGGAGTGAGCTAGGCAAACTTCTGGTTACGCTTTGGATGGTGGTCCTGTTCGTGGTCTTGTTCGCGGCGAACATGATCGTGGGACATAACTTTCTTCCATCTTTCGTGATGTCCGGGCACCTCCCCGGCTACTGGCAAAAAGCAAGGATTGCATTTTATTCCTTCGCCGTTATCTGCATTGGGATTGCCGTCTTCTTTCTCATAAGAGTTATAGAGTTGGCCGGAGTTCTGCGAAATTTCTGGCCCGATTACTACATTTAGGAAACACCTGCCTTGATACCTGGCGACTTTCAAATAAAGAAGCCTACGGGAAAGCAAATGGCAAAATTCGGCGCCCTGGGCGTCGTGAGCCTGGGCATGTTCGTAGGCGTGGCAATTGGACTCACCTGGATGATCTCCGCCTGGCTTGGAAGGCCTGTCGTTTTTGGGTACAGCGAGGGCCCCACGCAGCCAATCGCGTTTCCGCACACCACTCACGTTCAGGAGCTGGGACTGAACTGCCTCTTCTGTCACAGAAATGTGACGGAAGGCGCGGCGGCGACTATACCTTCCGCTGGGCTGTGTATAGCGTGTCATAAGGTTATGGGCGACGGTCTGGAAGAGGTTGAGAAACTGAGAGATTACGTGGCGGACAACCGCCCCATCGACTGGGTCCGCGTGCATCGCGTTCCGGACCACGTGCGTTTCGTGCACGAAGCCCATATTCGAAGATTCTCCGGCGTCAAGACCGTTGTTGAGGAGTGGACCAATCTCAAAAACCCGGACGTCGCGAATGAGATCAGGTTTGGCGAGGCTCTTAGAATTAACCCTAATGCAGCAGTGGGTCAGACGCTGGAAATATCGGAAGCACAGGTGTGCTCGGTTTGCCACGGCAACGTTGGCGGCATGACCAAGGTCGAGCAGGTGCGCCCGCTTAAGATGGGCGATTGCGTGGACTGCCACAGGGATAACGCCGCCCCGACAGACTGTACGACCTGTCATTTCTAGGTTCATTTTTAGGGTCACATCCAGAGGCTTTAGTTAGAGAATGGCGATAACTCGAAGAAAATTCATGACCTACGTTGGCGGCTCTGCCGCCGGCGCAGTGGTGTTCCAGGCATGCGGCGTGCCGGCGGACGAGTTGCTGGTCCAAGCGCCTGTGGAGATGCCTGAGGACCTGGTCACCGGCCTGGACAACTGGTACGCGACACTGTGCCGCCAGTGCTCCACCAGCGAGGGAATTGTCGTCAGAGTAATGGAGGGCCGTGCCAAGAAGGTCGAAGGCAATGTGGACTACCCCATTAACCAGGGCAGCCACAGCGTGCGATGTGAGGCAGGCCTTCAAGCGCTATATCATCCGGACAGGATTCGCGGACCGCTGGTGCGTGTCGGCGAGCGCGGCTCCGGGCAGTTCCGAGAGATCAGCTGGGAGGACGCAATAGGCCGATTGGCCGAGCAGCTTCAGAACCTCAAGGACAGTGGCAGGGAGTCGTCGGTGGTGATGGCTACGGACCCCGTTGGCGGCCACCTTGGGGGCGTCGTCGAGACGTTTGTCTCAAAGTACGGCGGACGCCACATGGGTTACGAGCCAATGGAACGCACCTCGTTGCGGCGCGCCATCAAGCACGTATTCGGCCAGGATACGATGCCCGATTTCGACATTGAGAACACAAACGTGGTGCTGTCCTTCGGGGCAGACTTCCTCAACACCTGGGGTTCGCCGGTGCGGCACGCCAGAGGATACGGCCAGTTCCGTCAGGGCGACCGGGACCGGGGCGACTTCATACACGTTGAGCCGCGCTTCTCCATGACGGCCGCCAACGCCGACCAGTGGGTGTACGTCACTCCCGGAACCGAGGGCATGCTTGCCCTGAGCATAGCCCAGGTGATTATCGCCGAGGAACTAGGAGACGCCACCGCTGCGCGTGCCCTGACCGATAACGCAGGATTTGATCTTAACGGCTTCACTCCGGCCAACGTCGCGGGAGCAGTCGGCGTATCCGCCGAGAAGATACACGACATCGCAGTCCGGTTCGCCGGCAACGGCCCGGCCATTGCCATAGGCGGCGGCTCCGCCGGCGCGTATACCAACGGCTTTGCCAATCTGGTTGCCATATACTCGTTGAACCGGCTTGTGGGTAACGTCAATGAACCGGGCGGCGTGATATTGAACCCGGCGTCTCCGTTTAACGACGTGCCGGTAAACGCCGGCGTGGCGTCTTACGCTGAATGGCATCGCTTGGCGGAGGAGATGAACGGCGGTGGAGTGCAGGCGCTCATGGTACGCGACGCCGACCTGTGGCATGGCCTGCCGAACGCCGCTGGATTCAAGAGGGCGTCTTTTAACGTACCGCTTATTGTCAGCTTCTCCGGATTAATGGACGACACGACGGCGATGTCCGACCTTGTGTTGCCTCAGCACAACTACCTTGAGGATTGGGGAACCGACATACCGGATGCCGGCCCCGGTTTCCAGACCGTAGGGTTTCAGCAGCCTGTCGTCAGGCCCTTCTTTGAGGCCAGGGGCGAGCAGTTGGGCACCAGGGGCCTTGGAGATATTTTGTTGCAGGTCGCCCAGCGCATGCAATTGGACCTGGGGCTGCCCGGGGAGACTTTCAAGGAAATTGTGCAAGACGGCGCCCGCCAGCTATTCGATGAGAATAGGGGTTCTGTCAAGGCATCTACATTCCAGGGTTTCTGGAACGGAGTGTTGCAACGCGGCGGTTGGTGGGACACCTCCGCCAGGGAAACCCGCGTGCCCGCTCCATTGCCTCTGGTGGAGGTCCCGCAGGCGAGTTTCGGCGGCAGGGAATTTTACCTGATGCCCTTCGCCACTACCGGCATCGGCGACGGCCGGGGCGCGGCGTTGCCTTGGATGCAGTCCACGCCGGACCCTATCTCGACCGCAACCTGGCAAACGTGGGTTGAGATAAACATGCGTAAAGCCGAGGAGCTGGACATCAGCGAAGGCGACGTTATCAGGATAACGTCTGACGCAGGGAGCATTGAGGCCCTCGCCTATCCGCACCCTGGCGTCGCGCCGAATGTCGTGAGCGTCCCGGTCGGGCAGGGCCACTTCGCGGGCGGGCGTTACGCGAAGGACCGTGGCGCAAACGTGTACTCCATCCTGGAGGCGAGCTCGGACCGAGACACCGGAGCGCTGGCCTGGGCGGCAACCAAGGTCGACATAGTCAAGACAGGCAAGTGGATTCGGGTTCCCAAGTTCGAGAACACCGTGTCCGAGCCGCCTCGTGACGAAGAGCAGCTTATTATCAAGATAACTCCCGTAGACACTTAGGGGCTGCGTAAAGGGCCACCTAAAGCGGCTGGTAAATTTACGAAATGAAGGTGGGGATCCTGGCCCTGAGAGGGGACAAAGTAAGGGTCGCCGGAGGAACTGGTATGGCAAAGAAGAAATGGGGAATGATAGTCGATATCGACAAGTGTATCGGCTGTCAGGCGTGCGTCGTCGCATGCCAGTCCGAGAACAATATCCCCATAAACGAGGAAGGCCATTTTAACCAGCGGCGCGCGATCCAGTGGATTCGAATCGAACGCTACTGGGAAGGCGAGTTCCCGGATGTAAAGGCCCGCTTCCTGCCGGTGTTCTGCCAGCAGTGCGACGACGCCCCGTGCGAGCCGGTCTGCCCAGTGTTCGCTACGTACCACAACAGCGAGGGCCTGAACGTTCAGGTCTACAACCGCTGCATAGGCACGAGGTTCTGCGCTAACAACTGCCCTTACCAGGCAAGGTTCTTCAACTTCTGGGAGCCTGAGTGGCCCGACAGCCTTAAGAACCAGCTTAATCCGGATGTCACTGTGCGAAGCAGGGGCATCATGGAGAAGTGCACGTTTTGCGTTCAGCGGATTCGGCGCTCCTCGCGTGAGGCTGCCAGGGATGGCCGGGAGGTAGAGGACGGCGACAGGGCTTTGAGCCCGGCCTGCGTCAACGCGTGCCCCACGCATGCCCTGGCGTTCGGCGACATGGCCGACGAGGAGAGCGCGGTCTCTGTGAAGTCCAAACAGGAGCTCAGGAGGCAAGCCGGCACGCGTCCAGGCGGCCGGGGCTACCACCTGCTGGACGATCTGGGAACCCATCCAAATGTCGTGTACCTGAAGAAGGTTGACAAGACTGCCGAGGAACACGAAGTACATGGCTAGTCATGACGGAAACGGCCATTTCAAGGAAGGCATGTACGTGCCGTTCACTTCCCAGCGCGAGGTAGTGAGCGACCTGATAAACAAACACATCAAAATCAGCGATATGTGGTGGCGGGGATTCGCGGCTGCGGGAATCCTATTCCTGCTGGGCATTATCGGCTTTGTCATGCGCCTGACAGACGGGGTGAGCGACAGGATGGTGTGGGCCTACTACGCCATGATGTTCGGCTTTATTCTTACTACGGTATCTGCGGCGCCCATGGTTTCGATCGCAACCAGAATGGCCAACGCCCACTGGCGACGCCCGATCTCCCGGGTGGCCGAGCTCTGGTCCGCCGCCGGTCTTTTCGCGCTTTTGCTCTTCATTCCAATGCTCTGGATATTGCCCCCGTTAACCGACGGGCGCCGCAGCCTGTGGTTCTACGACGCCGACGATCCGTTCTTCAGCCGCGTGCCCGTGTATTCGCCTCACATATGGGCGACAGTGGCCCTGCTGGGGTTGGTGGCTCTTGGCATCATGCTGCTTTGGCTCTCCGCAATGCCGGACCTGGCGTTGATTCGGGACCACGGCACGGGTTGGAGGCAGAAATGGGCCGGCCGTCTGTCCCGTGGATGGATAGGGACAACGGGCCAGTGGAACATGCTGCACCACCGCATGGGCGTGGTGGGCGCTCTGTATTTTATGATGTTGATATTCGTTCACTTCCTGGTGAGCATTGATTTCTTGATGACGCTGGTGCCGGGGTGGATAGACTCGCTTTATCCGTTGACTCACGCCGCCAACTCCCTGCAGGCTGGCGTGGCGACGGTCATCGTGACGATGTTCTTCCTGCGAAAGTTTGGCGGGTATGAGGACTACATTACACTGGACCAGTTCTGGGCGCTGAGCAAACTGCTGTTCGCGCTATCACTTCTCTGGTTCTGGTTCTGGTTCTCCAGCTTCAACGTGTTCTGGTACGGCAAGAAGCCCAACGAGCAGGCCATTCTAGCGTATCTCGTGACGGGGCCGTACCAGCCCGCGTTTATGGCGGGGTTCGTTCTCAGTTTCGTAACACCGATGTGGGTGATGATGTGGAACCGAGTCCGCAAGAGCTTCTGGGGTCCGACTATAATGTCGGTTTCCGTGCTGGTCGGCACGTTCTTCGAGCGGCTCAGGATTTATGTGGCGGCATGGTCCGTGCCCGGCGTCGGTGATCCGAATGTGGATAAACATGTGATACCTCTGGACTCAATACCGAAGGTCAACATGCCCGGTTTACCGGATGTGTTAATTGTGCTTGGAGTCTTTGGCGGCGCTGTGCTTTTCTACTTGCTGGCCTCCAGGTTGATCCCGCCGGTAAGCATTTGGGAACAGAAAGAGCTAATGCTTTACAAACTACACAAGGCGTACCACAGGACCGAGGTATTCGTACTGGGCAAGCCAAGATGATTTCGAATATGCCGAGGGTGGAGTAGCTGCTAAATGCAGGAACACGTCCAACTTAGTCAAACCAAAATAAACGAAGACCTTCTGGCCGGCGTCCTGGGGATGCCCAAGTGGTGGCTGGGGGCGGTCGCATTCCTGTTGCTGGTGATAGCCACCGGAATCGGCGCTTATGGCTACGAGGTAAACAAGGGCATCGGCGTCACCGGGGTGAACAGGCCGGTGATGTGGGGTTTCTACATCACCAATTTCGTGTTCTGGATCGGGATCAGCCACGCAGGCATCATGATATCCGCCATCCTCCGCCTCACGCAGGCTGAGTGGCGAAGGCCGGTTACTCGGGTCGCTGAAGTGATGACCGTATTCGCACTTATGGCAGCGCTGTCCAACATCGTGTTTCACGTTGGCAGGCCCTGGAGGCTGTTCTGGGTTTATCCCTACGACTTCTCCAGGGGCCTCTTCATGAATATCCGGTCCCCATTCGTCTGGGACCCCAGCGCGGTAAACACCTACCTGATAGCCAGCACACTATTTGTGTACGTCGCCCTGATTCCGGACATAGCTGTCATACGCGACAGGGCCACCGGCAAGTACGCGCCGACGATTTACGGGGCGCTTTGCCTGGGCTGGCGCGGCACGCCCAGGCAGTGGAAGCTGCAGGGCATAGCGGGCATACTGCTCTCCGCCCTGGTACTGCCCGTGTTCGTTTCCGTGCATAGCATCGTGTCCTGGGACTTCGCAATTGCGATCGGCGTCGAGGGTTGGCACTCTACAATCTTTGCGCCGTATTTCATCATCGGGGCAATTCACTCCGGAGTGTCGGCCGTCGCCATGATTATGGCCCTGGCTATGTGGCTTTGGAAGCTGGACAACTACCTCCGCCCAGACCATTTCGACGCTATCGGCAGGCTGCTGATCGTGGTCGCCGTGACCTGGTTCTTTTTCTTCTTCGTGGAGTGGATTTTCGCGCTCTATACACTTGAGTCGCCGGAGTTGGCCCTGAGGGAGTTACAGGTATTCCAGTGGCCGTACGCATGGCTTTTCATAGTATTCCTGTTGACGGCTTTCTTCATACCTGTGCCGATGTGGATGTTCAAGAGAGTGCGGCGCAGCCCTATGCTTATGTTCTTCTCGACCATACTGGTCAACATCGGCATGTGGCTGGAGCGTTTCCTGATTATCGTTCCGGGGCTGGCCCGCAGGCAGCCCTTCGAGTTCGACTGGGGTACATATCATCCCAGTATCATCGAGATACTCATAGTGGCGGAAACCTTCGCGTTCGTCGCGCTGGGAATGCTTCTATTTTCAAAGTTCTTCCCGCTGTTGCCCATTTTCGACATGAAGGAGGGCCAGCAGCTTCGTCAGGAAATCCAGATTGGCCGGCGTACCGTTCCCGCGAGCATTCGAGAAACGCCGTAGACGTATTAAATAAACGATTAAGTACCACTAACTAGGACGGGGCTCAGTTATGGCGAAAAAAAGTGTGTTGGGTCTGTTTACGGAAGAGCAGGTGGACCAGGCGGCGGACGCCATGGACGCGCTGGCTTCTGCCGGATATACAACCACGGAATACGAGGTGTTGACCGGAACGCCTTATCCCGAAGGCACCTTCGGAGAGCAGGAGCCCAAGCATAAGCTGTTTCGATGGCCGCTAATGGGCGCCGTGTGTGGATTCGCGATCGGTCTGGTGTTGACGGCCGGCTCACAGCTGGCGTTCCCACTGGTTACCGGAGGAAAGCCGATTCTGTCCATTCCTCCAATGGCCATCATCATGTATGAAGGCACAATGTTGGGCGCCATAATATTCACGATCATCGGTATCATTTTGGAGTCCAGGCTGCCCCGTATATTCATGGGCGCCTATGACAAGCGAATTACCGAGGGCTACATCGGCGTGACCGTGACAACGGAAGAGGACAGGATCGCACGGGCGGAAGAGGTCTTGAAGCAGTCGGGCGCGGGCGATATAACGAGAGGCTGGGAGAGCAACTAGTCAGATGACTTTCTCACTTGGCTGGAAGATGACTGGCCTGCGGACTCGGAAAACCCTAGTGTTGGGGGTGCTGGTTTCGGTGGCGTTGCTTGCCACGGCCTGCTACAACCTCAAGACCGGCGACGTACAGGTGGGCGGAGCCATTAACTTCACACTACCGGCGTTCCCTGAGACGGGGCCGCACGCCGTGCAGATCTTTACCGAGATGCACTATCAGCCATCGTACCGTGTGCAGGAGGGGCCAAGGCTGTTGCCTCCCGAGGGATCGGTGCCGGTGACCGGCGCGGAGATACTACCAACCAGCATGGAAGGCTTCAAGGCGCTTGAGGTGCCCAGGGAATTTTCTCGGAAGTACGATGGCGCCGACGCCTGGCATACTTACCAGGTGAACTGCCTGGTGTGCCACGGCGTATCGCTTGACGGCAAGGGACCAATCACCACGCTGATTGGTGCTGACGGGGACTTGGCCTACGACAAGGGCCCCTTCCCGGCTGATTTGAGGGCGGATCCCACCAAAAACTCCACGGATGGCGAGCTGTTCGGTTTCATTTCCGGAGGCGGCCGGCAGGGGCTGGCCGTGCGCCTTCGCGGCCGGGATTCCACGTCGCCCATGCCGGAGTTCGCCAAGCTGCTAAACGAGGAGGACCGATGGGCGCTGGTGCAATTCCTGCGCGCTACGATAGGTCCCCCTGAGTAACTGTAACGACTGCACACCGGGTAAAAAGGGCCGTCGTTACCGATGGCCTTTACTTTTCCGCCGGCAACGATAGCTACAGATTGACGGTACATGTCGGAGGCCGGCTTCGCTGACCCGGCCTGCGCACCGCTCTTCAACGAAGTCCTCTTTTCCGGCCTGGAGGCTGGTCGTTCCAGTAAGTCACTATCTTAAAATCGTTATGTGGAAGTCTAGAAGGGGGAAAGCCCCTCTGGCAGAGGGCCTGGTGGATGTGCCCCCAGGAACAAGAGCCCCCAAGGTGAGTGGGGAGTGAACAAGGCATCCGCCTTTTTGAGATAGTTACTAAGTTCCTAATTTGCATCAATCAGGACAGGCGTCAATCCTCTTGCATGGACAGCAGCCTGGACTCCAGCACCCTACGTCGCCTGTGGTAGTCCTCTGCGGGAAGGCTGCCGTCCTCATAGCTCCGCTCCAGCTCTGAGACCAAACGCAGCAGCGTCCAACGCTCCTGCTGTCTAACAGCCGACGGGTCGCCATCGGAGGCGGGCAGGGCTTGCAATCGCCGGTGCCTGCGGATAGCGAACAGGGTCAATACCGCCATCAGCGTCGCAAGAATCACCGGCGCAACGACCACGGGCCGGGTGCTTTTGGCTGAGTAAGCGAGGCGCTCGACGAACGAACTCTGCGGCAGGTCTGATAGCGTGACGTTGAATCGCGATCCCCTAGCCAGGTTGGCCTGTTCGATAAGCTGGTATGGGCGATCGCCGATGGTAATGCTACTGGCGCTACCCAGGTCCTCGCTGGATAGGGTTACCACTTCGTCGGGGGAGAGGACCCGCAACCCTTCGGCCCCGAAGGGCAATGACTTCGTAAATGTTTCCACGGTGCCCGTGTATGGGAACTCGTAGGTATACATGATGTCGTGTTGGCCGGGGGGAATGGCCGCCAGCACGGCGAAGCCCCTGTCCACCTGCACCACGTCGGCTCCAAGCAGCCGCGTGTCCACCTGCAGCGACTCCGAACCAGGAGGCAGCCCGAATCGCAGAAGGCTCATGGGATTGTCAGTACCGGCGACGTAGGTGTAGTCTGAATCGTTGGCGAGCTGCACTATCTCCAGCACGGCGACTGTCTGCGTCTCCTTGTCGGCGTTGGCGAATAGGATTGACGCGGAGTTGGCGTGGATTATCCGGAGATCATCGGTTGCCTCGAATATCTCCAGCAGCAGCAGCGGTGGTTTGCCGTCCAGCAGGTTGATATCCGTGCCGTAAAGCGCCTCCTGGTAACGCACTGACACCCCGTAAACCACGAAGGACTCGGGCACGATGTTCTCGAACTTGAAATGGCCTTCGGCGTCCGTTGTGGTCTCCAGGTGATCGTGTTGGGGCGAGCCCTCCTGGTGCAACGTCACAACCAGACCGACTGGGATAGGCGTGTCCGGGGAGCCGTTGGTCACGTGGCCTTCGATCAACAGGCCCCGCTCTTGAGCCCGCGCGGGAACCGAGGTAGCAGTTAGTGGGATCGACAGGGCCAGAAGCGTTACGCCCGCGAATACCCAGCGCCTAATCACCGGGAACAGGGTCCTGGGATCCCTGCGTGTCGGTTACCGCGTCGTCCCTTCCAGAGGCGCGCTCCCGCACCTGCTTGATCTCCTGTTCGATGGCCGCCAGCAACTCTGTTTCCTGCTCCTCCTCTAAATCCATGGCCCGCATGACCATGGCAGCCTCACGCATATACTCTCGTCGAAGCCAACGATAGTCCCCCTCCTCCAGGTTGCCGATGGAGAACTCCAGTTCCGCGCTTTTGACACCGGATATTGCCGATTCCCAGCGCCGTTCCAGGTCGGCCATGGGGGAGCTTTCGTCATCCAGCCACTCCTCGGCCGCATTCCCCCGCATAACCCGAATGAAGGGATATAACACGGCCGCGGCGGGTATCAGCGCAAGAAGCAACGCGATCAGTATGATCACAAGATCGCCCTACGCCCTCGCCGCCTGAACGCCTGCCGGCAACCGTACGGTTGCCACCGCCGGCTGCCTCGCCGGCCAGAGCCCGAAGCCTATCCCCAGAGCAATAATGGGGCCCGACGCCCACATCCACCACACCAGGGGATTTATTAGAACGCGAAATACGGCCTGTCCGCCGTCCTCAAACTCGGACGGGACTATGTAGAAATCCTCCACCAGGGTGCTTCTTATCGCGCCCTTGGTGGCGGCGATTCGGAAGTCGGGATAAAAGGCGCGGTAGGCCGACATGACGCCCACGCTCTTGCCATTGTGGTAGACGTCGAAGGAAGCGATGGCCTCCTCGCGGTCGGCGTATACGTTGTTCTCAACACCCAGGTACTCGAAGGAGTAGTTGCCTATGGTTGCCGTTTCCCCGGGCCGCATGACCAGGTCTCGCTGCACCCCGTAGAAGGACGATGCGATGGCCCCCACCGTGAGCATCAGGATGCCCAGATGCACGATGTAGCCACCGTACCTGGGCCTATTGCCGGACAGCAGGTTGGCGAAGGCTGTGTGGTAAGCCTCCCCCTTGCGATGGCGGGAGCGTGTTCCCCGTACCCACTCGTTGGCGATGCCGCCCAGAACCAGCGCTACGGTGGCGAAAGCAACGACGGCCGGCACCTGCCGGACGCCAAGGACCACCAGGATAACGGCGGTAGCCAGGGCCGCAATGAAAGGCACTCGAAGCGAGCGCAGCAGATTTCGGACGGTCGCCCTGCGCCACGGTAGGAGCGGGCCGACTCCCATCAGGAAGACCAGCGCCAGCAGCAGCGGGCCGTTAACCTTATCGAAGAACGGGCGGCCCACCGTAATGACGGTGCCTTGCGCGGCCTCGCTAAATATTGGGAATAGCGTGCCCCAAAGTGTGACGAAGGCAACGGCGAGAAAAAGTATGTTCTGCCCCAGGAACGCGCTCTCCCTGGACAAGGGGGATTCCAGACTTGCCCGGCTTTTGAGAGACTCCAGCCTCCAGAAGAACACAGCTATCGCCGCTATCAGGGTCACGGCCATGAACATCAGGAACAGCCAGCCCATGGCCGACTGAGCGAAGGAGTGGACCGACGGCACCGGGCCTCCCCTGTTGATGAACATCCCCATTTGCGCCAACGTGAATCCAATGATGATGAGGACCATGTTCCACATTCGGAACATGCCGCGACGCTTCTGCACCATGATGGAGTGGACGAAGGCCGTCATGGCAAGCCAGGGCATGAGCGCGGAGTTCTCCACGGGGTCCCAGGCCCAGTATCCGCCCCATCCGAGGATTGTGTAGGCCCACCAGCTTCCCAGCAGCAGTCCCATCGTTAGGACAAGCCAGGAGATCATGCCCCAGAGCCTGCCCATGTCTACCCATTCATCGCGTCCTCCGCGACGTGCGGCCAGAGCGCCGATTGCTATGCTGAAGGGTATGGCCACCAGCACAAGACCCGCCATCTGTAGCGGAGGGTGAATGAACATTCCGAAATGAATGAGCAGCGGGTTTATTCCCCGCCCGTCCAGGGGCACGAAGTCCAGCACTTCCAGGGGGTTGGCCATGAATACCATGATTCCCAGGAAGAAGGCTATCACCAGGGCCATGATTCCAGTGGCGTACGGAGCGGTGTACGGCAACCGCTTTCGAATTGTCAGCACCGCTATCACGGATACGGTGGACAGCGTAATCGCCAGGAAGAGAAGCGACCCCGCGTTGCCCGCGTAGAAGGCCACCCACGTGTATATCTGAGGCATCGCCAGGTTGCTGTTCTCGAAGACGTAGCGCACGGAGAAGTCTCGACCGACGAATGCGTAAACCAGCGCCGCCGTGGATATCAGAAGCAGCAGGGGAATGGTGTAAAATCCGTAGCGTCCGCTGGTCGTTAGCTCGGGCGCCTTTTGCCAGGAGCCAACGAATGACGCCACCGGCACGTACAGCGACACCACGAATGCGATAACCAGTGCGAGCTGACCTGCTTCAACCATCGGGCAAATTCTCCCTTGTACCATGTGTAACTGGTGTATCCGGCATGCCTTTTTCGCCTTTGCCTGCTTCGTTCGCGTGAGAAGAAACGCCCATCAGGTGGGGCTCCAGGGCGGCCTCAATGCGGTCGTAGTAGCTTTCCAGGTCCACGCTGGAATCCGTATCGTTCCGCAGCGGAGTTTGCCGGTCGCGTCTGCCGGGCTTGCGCATCCGGTTGATCGCAAGCAGAAATGCGGCGACTGCCACCCCGACGATTACGGGCGGCACTATCCACGCCAGGATACCGATACCCTCTGTCGGGGGCTCCATAAGAACGCTGGGTCCGTAGCGGTCGACGAAGAAGTCACGAATCTGGTCGTCGGTCCAGCCCTCGTCCAACTTGTCACGAACGATGTCCCTCATCTGGAGGGCGATTGTCGCCTGTGACTGGTCGATGGACTCGCCGGGGCAGATCGGGCACATGATGGTCTTGTTAAGGCCATGGAACCGCCGTTCCGACTCGGGTATGCCGACCTGCGCCGTAGTGCATGCGATCATCAGCAGTGCCAAAGCAGCGCCTGCCAAGACCGTTCTTAACGCGGCGGTGGCTCTGGATTCGTAATGAAGAAATGGGTTCAATCGGGAAATCATTACCGAGACTGGCACCACCCTTAATATACGTTTGCGCCTGTCGAACGGATGCCGCACACCCGTCCTTTTCAACCAAAACGCGATGGTCGTGAACTGCGCCAAGCCCCCTGGGAGGCGCGCGCTTATCAGACGAGTATATTATAACCTTGGCGGCCAAACCGATGCACGCTATTTTACCCTTTGCTATAATCCGTGGGTTAATTTAGGCCAATCGCGAGGCCTCATAGTTAACCCGGCATCGCCGAAAGCTCAACATTCATCAGCTGGTAATTGCGTGGAAAG